>CAUSIX010000008.1:0-15036 GCA_963531555.1 uncultured Oribacterium sp. | reverse complement strand
ACTATGAACGATATCAATAAGGAAAGGAATAGGGAAAGTGCAGATCATCAGGAAAAGCATTTTTTCAGCAAATGGATTCTCCCTCTGCTGATTTTTTTATTGCTCATCTTTTCTTTTTTCCTCTATTTTTCTCTGCAATACTTACTTAATAACTGGGAAGAACTTACGGTAGAGGAGATTCTCTATCATATAAAATCACCTATGGGGGGAGCAAGCGAAGGTCTGGTTCAGCTTTTTATCCTCTCCGTTCTGCTTCCCGCTGTAGGACTTTCCGCCCTACTGATCTTCTTTTATTTCCTTCCGGAAAAGAAATTTCCACTCATTTCGCGCACGATATTTTTCGCGAAAAAAAAGATGTATCTTGGGTTTTGCTTTTTTCTTGCTCTTTTCTTCTTCTCCCTTACCCTGATTGATGCCTGGGACAGCATTTCTTTAGGGAGCTATCTCTCTTCTCAACTTCATTCCTCCAAGTTCATTGAAGAAAATTACGTGGACCCGAAAGGAATCGAGTTACATTTTCCGGAAAAGAAACGGAATTTAATTTACATCTATATGGAATCCACGGAATTGACTTTTATGGATGAAGCGCATGGCGGAGCCTTTCCTGATAATCTGCTTCCGGAAATGACCGCGCTTTCCAAAGAGGGAGAAGATTTTTCCGGAGAAGGAGATAGTAGAAACGGAGGGATTGCGTTACCGGGTGCGACTTGGACCATGGGCGCTATCTTTGCCCAGAGTACGGGGCTTCCTCTCAAGATTTCCATTGAGCAAAACTCCATGGACAGCCAAAAAGCTTTTTTCCCCTCCGTTACCGCACTACAGGATATTTTAAAAGAAGAAGGCTATACACAAAAGTTTCTCTTAGGCTCTGTAGGCTATTTTGGAGGAAGAGAACTCTATATGAAGGATCACGGAGATGTGCAGGTTGAGGACTTCAGCTACTGGAAAAGAAAAAATAAGTTTCCGAAGGACTACTGGGTAAACTGGGGATTCGAAGACGAAAAGCTCTACAGCTATGCGAGAGAGGAACTTAGCAGTCTCGCAAAAGAAGACAAACCTTTTAATCTAACCTTGCTTACCGTAGATACCCATTTTCCTGACGGCTATGTTTGCCGGCTTTGCCAAAACAATTACCCGGACAATCAGTACGCTAACGTATACCGCTGTGCATCAAGACAAGTCACCGATTTTGTGAATTGGATAAAAAAACAGGATTTTTACGAAAATACTACCATCGTCATTTCCGGGGACCATCCCACAATGGATAGGGACTTCTGTGATCATGTTCCTAAATCCTACCAAAGAAAGGTCTATACTGTTTTTTTGAATTCCGCTGCAAAGCGAAAAGACCGGAATAAAAGGGAGTATTCCACTTTCGATTACTTTCCCACAACCTTAGCGGCTATGGGAGTGGAAATCCCCGGAAATCGCCTAGGACTGGGGACTAACCTCTTTTCAGGTGAAAGCACTTTGACGGAAAAATTCGGAAAAGAAGAAAAAAAAGAGTTGGAAGAACGCTCCGACTTTATGATTAAACTCGGAAACATCGATAAAGATTCGGCATTTAAACAAAAAGAAGAGAAAGAGCAGAAAAAGAAAAAAGAGAAAGAGAAAAAAGAAAACGAGAAAAAAGAAGACGAAAAGGAAGCGAAAGAAAAGAACTGACGCTAAATTCCTCTTCCTTCCATTTCTTCCTCTTTTTGTCTGTTTTTCTTAAATTCCTTTTTTTGCTCATACATTCTTCGGTCCGCGATTTGAATAATCTTACTTGTACAGGCAATTCCGCTTTCTGCCCGAAGCCTTTCCGCAACCTCTCCGTAAGTGGCAATGCCGTAGGAATAACTGACAGGGAAACGAACCTTTTCTTTTTCCTTGATAAGTTCCAAATTTTCACGAATCTGTTCGGCAACAGTAAAGCTATAATTCTCCGGAAAAATGAAGGCTAAAAACTCATCTCCGCCACTCCTCCCGCAGAAACCGCCGGATGCATTTACCGCCTCTTTTATGGCAGTGGCAACCATTTTAATCAATTGGTCTCCACAATCGTGACCGAAATAATCATTGGTGAACTTTAAATCATTGATATCGATAAAAATAACGGCATAGTTCGTAAAGTGCTGATTATCCAAAAGATTCATCTTTCTTTGCAGATATTGTCTGTTTCCGATTCCTGTTAAGTTATCGGAATAGGCCAATACCCTAAGGTGCTTCTCCTCCATGTTTTTCTGCATAACGGTAATTAATTTAAAGGAATACGCCGTGATAAAAATAAAAATCATCAGCAAAATCAGAACCTTGGAATAATGAATCTTGATAAACCATTGCATAAATACCGGCCATTTATCCGTTATCTTCGCAGATAAAATAATACGAAACTGCTCCATCACGCCGAGAATGGCGACAAAAATAAGACCGCATGCAAGAACATGATCAGAGCTGTTCTTGACCACTCTTCCCGGAAAAAGAAGGCTGACTATCGTGGAAAGCAGCATGACAAGCTGAAATGCCTGTGCCCATCTGAGATTCCAAACATAACTATAGCCGGTAGGAAGAAAATAAAGGAAAAGAGAGAGGATAAACAGGAAAAATAAAGTAAATCCTGAAAACCTGAGATATTTTCTCACAAAAGGGCGTTCCGTTTCATAGCTTCCATAGAGCGGTGCGGAGGAAAGAAGCAAATACATCCCGATATACTCACAAACTGCACTAAGGTCCTCACAGTTGGAAAGCATATACATCATTCCTGAATTCCCGAGATGCCAAAGCGTGATGGCAAAAATCATCGTCATCATCCAAAATCCTTCTCTTGCATAGGGGTCACCCAAAGAGAAAAAGGCAAAAATGACCATAGCGAGAAAACTTGCCACCAAAGTCATTACGAAGATTGCGTAAGATGTCTCTTGTCCTATGATAGAGAAAAATACGGAGTTTTCCTCCTCCATAAGAACCGGGGACTCAAAATTATTTTCCATAAAGTCCAATTTCGGAAAAATCTCTACCCGGATTTCCTCTCCATAAGCATCGAGAGGTACGGGAATACAAACCTTCTGATTCCCTATCATATGCCTTTTTAAATTTTCTCCGTAGGAGATCAGTAGACTATCCTTATAATAGGCCTTAATCACACTGTTGTAAAAAAAGAAATTAATGGCCTGATGATTTTGTTTCCATTCCTTTTTTAAGGGGATATGTATGATGATTTTATCCTCTTTGGAAGAAAAATTAAATAAATGGCTATTGTACTTCTCCTCCGTTCCGTCTTTATGTTGCACTTCTATCGATAATTCCGTAAGAATCCTGTAATTTTCCGTAGGAACCCTTCCTAAAATGCTTAAAAAAAGGCGCAAAATCAGAATCCCCGATAATACGGAGAAGAACAAGAGGATAAATATTTTATTTTTCTTACAGAGCGAAATCATCTTTTCCATTGCTATCCCCTACTTTTTATCTTCTTACGATTCTTTCTATACTCTCTCTTCGCTTCATACATCCGTTCATCCGCTTTACGAATAACGTGACTGCTCGTTACCTCTTCTACCCCCTCCTCCCGCAACTCTTTCGCTACTTCCCCGTAAGAGGCAATCCCGAGAGAAACACTTACCGGGAAAGGAGGTTTTTGTTCTTTCTTTTCCAACTCCAGATTATAAAAGATTCTCTTGGCAACATTCTCCGCCTCTATCGCCGGGATAACCACCGACAAAAATTCATCTCCCCCATTTCTTCCGCTGAAGCCTTCATCATACTCTACCGCTTCTTTTATGGCATCCGAAAGCATACAAATCAATCGGTCACCCGCGTCATGCCCGAATACGTCATTGGTATACTTTAAGTCATTGATATCCATAAAAATCACGGCATAATCGGTCTTATGATTGTTATCCAAAAGATCCAGTTTTCTTTGCAGATACTGTCTGTTTCCAAGGTCCGTAAGGATATCCGTATACGCTAAAACGCGAAGATGCTTTTCTTCCATGCTCCGCCTTACAATCACTCCTACCTTAAAAACATAAGAAAATACAAAAGTTACCACCAAAAGGTATATCAGGTATCTGCCAAATGGTGCTGCCGCATACCATTGAAAAAGTGGCGGCCAATTTTCCGTAATACTTCCCGAAAGAACGATTCTGGATTGCTCCAGTACTCCGGCGGCACAGACCATGAGCATTCCGTAGCTCATAATATAATCCGAAATCTGTCCGCTATGCTTTCCTCTAAAGATATTACTTAACATAGAAGAAAACAAAACGATAAATTGGATAAACTGCGCTAAACGAAGGTTCCAAACATAAGTATATCCTGTCGGCAGAGTATACAAAATCAAGCTCAGCAGGAATAAAGCAAAAAAGAAATTTCCGCTATAGCTAAGGATCTTCTTAACCCACGGGCGTGAAGTTTCATAGCTGGAATAAAGAGGAACACTATAGAAAAGCATATACATCCCGATATATTCCACAACGGCATTGATATTTTCTCCCGCACAAGCAGCATAAGCCATGCCTGAATTTCCCATATACCAGACGGTAATGGCAAAAACCAGGTTGGAAAGCCAGAAACCTTCTTTAGCATAGTCTACGAAAAAATATAAAAATCCGAAAACAACTATGGCGAAAGCACTTCCCACTACCACCATATAGAAAAAGGCGAAAGCGGATTCATTTTCGAGAATAGGAAAGAAGAGAGCATCCTCCATGGACATGAGCACGGGATATTCGAAATGATCCTCCATAAAGTTTAGAGAAGGCTCTATTTCTACTCGTATTTCGCCTCCATATGCCTCCATCGGTACGGGGATAGATATCTTCAAATGCCCTATCATATGCCTTTTGCTATTTTCCCCGTAGGTCGCGAGAAGCCTGTCCCCGTAGTAAGCTTTTACCACACTGCCGTAAAAGAAAAAATTCACGGACTGATAGTCCCTTTTCCATTCTTCGTCCAACGGAATAAGCATGGTAATCCTGTCTTTTTTGGACCGATAACGGAAGAGATTACTGTTAAAATGCTCTTTCGTCCCATCCTCATGGCACACTTCCACTCGGATGTTTTCCAGCCTCTTATACCGATCCGCCGACACTCCTCCGCGAACATGTAAGAAAAAGTAGAGAAAAATAAGCGCAACAAATAGAGACGCAAACAAGATGAGGATTCCTATATTTTTTTTAATAAATGAAAATCGCTCTTCCATTCCCCTGCCACACTTTACTTAAACCTGAAAATTACGGGAAAAACAGTTTTCCCGGGGCGAAACAATCCTCCTAAGTTATTTATCGGCCTTATTTAGTTATAGGATAAATGGAATTTAACGGAACAGCTAGCAAGTTCTCCCGTAACAATATAAGAAATCCTTCATCATTCTCTTTTTTTCTTCGCTAAACGCGTCTTTCTTCATCCTCCACTGCCAATTTCCCATTTCCGTACCGGGAGTGTTGATTCTTCCTTCAGAAAGGAGGCCGAGATAATCCGCTGCCGGAATGATACAAAGGTAAGAAGTGCTCGCCAAGGCTGTCTTAATCAAAAGCTCCGGCATGGCATTCCAGTCATTATGAGAGCGGGAAAGATAATGGTAAATCCTGTTTCTCTCCTCATCCCCCATGCTTTGAAACCAGTGCTTCAAGGTATCATTATCATGTGTCCCGGTATAAATAACCGAATTATCGTTTTTATACATATGCGGAAGATACACATTTTCATAATCTGAACCGAAAGCAAATTGCAGGACCTTCATTCCGGGATAGCCTGTCTCTTGCATAAGCTCCCTCACTTCCTCCGTGATGATTCCCAAATCTTCTGCAATAATTTCCGGTTTTTTATCCTGAAAATGCCTTTGCAAGGCTTCGAATAAGTCCTTTCCCGGGCCCTTTCTCCACTCTCCGTGAACTGCCGTTTCCTCCCCGTAAGGCACGGCATAATAGGCCTCAAAGCCGCGAAAATGGTCCACTCTCAGTAAATCAAATTGATTAAAGCAGTAGTCCATGCGCTCACACCAAAAACGATAGCCGTCCTTTTTTTGCTCCTCCCAGTCGTAAAGTGGATTCCCCCAAAGCTGCCCGGTTGCGGAAAAAGCATCAGGAGGAACTCCTGCAACAAAACCGGGATAGCCTTCTTCCTCCGCTGTTTGATTTCCCGCAGAATGGAAATCGAACATTGCCCGATTTCCCCAGACCTCCGCGCTGTCCATTGCGCAGTAAATCGGTATATCTCCGAAAATCTTGATTCCCTTCTCATGCGCATAATCCTGTAAAGCTTTCCACTGCAGATCATATTTCCATTGCATAAAAGCATAGAAAGCAATTTTATCCTTATTGTCTTCTATAAAGCCTTCTATCACACCATCCTCTTTATCTCGAAAGGCTTTCGGAAAATGAATCCACGCTTTCCCCTCGAAATGCTCTTTTATTGCCATAAAGAGGCAATAATCGAAGCTCTCTCTGCTGCATTTTGCTAAGAGTTCCTCCGGATTACCGCCCATTTCCTTCCAGTTCTCATACGCCTTTCGAAGGAGAGGGTATCTCCTCTCATAGACGAGTCCGTAGTCTACCTTTTCTTCGGAAGAAAGAAAAGCCTCTCTCTCCAAAGCCAGATCCGCTTCACTAAGAAGTCCTTCCTTTTCCAAAATCTCCAAATCGATAAAATAAGGGTTTCCCGCAAAAGCGGAAAAAGACTGATAAGGAGAATCCCGAAATCCCGTAGGTCCCATAGGCAGAACCTGCCAAATTCCGTTTCCCGTCTCCGAAAGCAAGTCCACAAACTCCCTTGCTTCCTTTCCGAAACTTCCGATTCCATAGTCTCCCGGTAGTGAAAAAACAGGCATAAGAATGCCCGCTTCCCTTTTTCTGTTTTCCATTACTCCTCCATTTCTTGTGCGGAAAATAATTTCTGCGTGACTTATCTATCGCTCCGCTCGTGCTGCGACGGCAAGGATATACACCTCTTCCGCACCGCTCTCTAACAGCGTTCTTGTACAAGCTTCCATCGTTGCTCCTGTAGTAAAAATATCGTCAAGTAATAAAACTGTCTTTAATTTTTTGGGAAGCGGATCACATTCCATTACGGAAAAAAGATTCTGCAAGCGCTCCGCCGGACTACAGTCCTTCAATGCCTTTGTCTTTTTCGTTCTCTTTAAAAATTCCGTATACATGGGAATGCCAGTCTGCTTTTCCAAGGCCTTCCCGATTAGCTCACTTTGATTATAGCCCCTTTTCCTTCTCCTGTCCTTATGAATCGGAACGGGAATGATAGCGGATATCCCAAGATTTTTTATTCTTTCACTAAAACGCTCCCCGGCTCTTCTTCCGAAAAACGCAGCCTTGTCCTGTCTTCCCCGGTATTTAAGTGCCGTAATGGCTTCCTCTATTTCCTCCGTCAAAGGATACAAAATCATTCCCCCGGAAAAGGAAAAGGAATGTCTCTTACAGTTTCCGCAGAGGCTTTCCTCCTCTCGAAGGATGCCGCGCCCGCATTGCTTACAGCAAGGTTCTTCCATAAAGACTTCCTTCTCCTTGCAAATCGGACATAAGTCTTTCTCTTCCTCTAAAATCTCATCACAAAGGATGCACCTCCTGGGAAAAAGTGCATTCAAAATTCCCTCTTTCCACTCTTCCTTTATACCCATTCCTTCATCTCCGTTATTTGTTCACAAAGACCGGAATAGCGCTTTTGTTCCGTCTCATTGTGCAACATGGCTTGAAACGCAAGGGGATCTCCCAAGAGGCAAACACATGACTTTGCTCTAGTCACCGCCGTATAGAGAAGATTTCTTGTCATAAGAAGCCTGGGGCCTCTGTACATCGGCATAATCACCGCCGCATACTCCGAACCTTGCGATTTATGGATAGTTATGGCATAAGCAAGTTCCAGGTCCTCGCAATCGGAAAAAGCATATTCCACCTTTTTCTCCTCAAAAAATACGGTAATGGTTTCCGCATAGTGGTTTATTTCCGTAATTTTTCCTATGTCTCCGTTAAATATGCCTTCCCCCTCTTCCACGGGAATATTAAACTTTCCGGGAATTTCCCAGGCAAGCTTGTAGTTATTCTTTACCTGCATCACTTTGTCGCCGAGACGGAAGAGCGTACCGAAAAGCTCCTTTTCCGCCTTATTTTTATCCCGGGGATTTAAAGATTCCTGTAAAAAGCGGTTCAAACTTTCCACCCCCAGCGCTCCCTTTTTCTGAGGAGACATCACCTGAATGGAGAGGGTGTCGATCTGTAAATACTTGGGAAGTTTTTCTTTCATTAAAACAGCTATATCGGAATAGATTTTTTCCGCTTTCTCTCCTCTTATAAAGAGGAAGTCCCGGGAACGTTTTCCCAAATCAGGTTCTATCCCCTCATTGATTTTATGCGCATTGACCACAATATCCGACTCCATAGCCTGCCGGAATATTTTTTTCAGCTGTATGCAGTTTATACAGGATGACTGTATGATATCTCTTAAGACATTTCCCGCTCCGACAGAAGGAAGCTGATTACTGTCTCCCACCAAAATCAGTCTTGTACCGGGATGTACCGCTTTTAAAACTGCGTCCATCAGGTAGAGATCCACCATACTCATTTCATCTATAATCAGTACATCCGCCTCCAAAGGATTCTCTTCATTTCTCTGAAAATAGCGTTCGAGTCCTTCTTCGTCCTCCTCTTCTTCCTCTCCTTTTCCCATATATTCTAAAAGTCGATGCAGAGTCTTTGCCGGATAATTCGTTGCTTCTCCCATCCGCTTAGCCGCTCTTCCCGTAGGTGCTGCCAAAGCTATATTTTTTCCGCATTCCGTAAAGAAGTGCAAAATGGCTTTGATTGTAGTTGTTTTTCCGGTTCCGGGTCCCCCTGTAATCACCAGAATTCCTGATTTCGCCGCAAGGCTTACTGCTTCTCTTTGCAGCGGATCGAGATTAAGCTCTTCTTTTTTAACTATTTTTTCTATAGATTCTTCCATGGCTTCACTGTACTCTTCCTCAAGGCCATTTAGCGCCAAAAGTTTGGAAGCCACTCGCTTTTCCCTGTAAAAAGTATTACTGCGATATACTTTTTCCCCTTTCAGTTTCACTCTTCCTTTAAGCTGGAGGTCTACAACGGCAGTCTGAAAATCGGGAAGCGCCATCTCCAGTATTCTCTCCGCCTCAGCCTTTAGGACCGAAAGCGGAAGATAACAATGTCCCATCAGCTCTGCCTCAAGTAAGGTATAGCTGATTCCGGCTTGGATACGAAAGGGGGAATGCACTTCTATTCCCACTCTCTTTGCGATACTGTCACACTTTTTAAAACCGACACCTTCCAGTTCCTCGGCGATTCGATAGGGATTCTCCCGAAGTATCGTATAAATCTCCCCTTGAAAATGCCGGTAAATCTTGTAAGAAAGGTTCAGACTTATCCCGATTCCCTGTAAAAAGAGGATGGCATCCTGTCTGTCTTTCTTTCCGGAAAGTTCAGCCGCAATATCTCGCGCCTTTTGTTCGGATATTCCTTTGATTTCTGCCAGTCTTTCCGGCTCTTCCTCCATGATGCGCAGGCTGTCTTCTTTAAATTTCTTGACAATCCGCTTGGCTATTGCTTTTCCTATTCCCTTTACTGCCCCGGACGCCAAGTATTCCTCCATGCCGAAAGCCGTGTCCGGCGGAAAGAGCCTAGACTCCTCCACAACAAATTGCCTGCCATAAACGGAATGCTCCTTCCACCTGCCTTTCGCCTTAATTCTTTCAGAGACGACAATATGGGAGAAGCTTCCTACAAAAGTCCATTCCTCTCCCTCGTTTTCTACAGAAAAAACAGTATATCCGCTCTCTTCGCTCCGAAAAATGATATGACTGATTTTTCCTTCTAATTCTTCCATATACAAAATGCCTTAAAAATCATCCTCATCCCCGGCCACGAGGTCTATGGATTTTCCTGTTCCGATAGCAACTGCCGTTAAGGGATCCTCCGCGAGCATAGTGGTAATACCGGTCTTTTCCTGCATGAGCTTATCCAAGCCGTAAAGAAGCGATCCCCCTCCCGTCATCACGATTCCGCGCTCATAGATATCCGCCGCAAGCTCGGGCGGAGTGCGTTCCAACACATTATGCACGGCATTGACAATCATCATAGCAGGCTCAAGTAAAGCCTCCATGATTTCATCGGAACTGACTACCACTATCTTCGGAAGAGCGGTCACCAAGTTTCTCCCCCGTACTTCCATAGTAATATTTTCAGGGCGTTTGCTGGCGCAACCGATATTCAGCTTGATATCCTCCGCAGTTCTTTCTCCAATCAAAAGATTATGCTTCTTTCGCATATAACGAAGAATTGCTTCATCAAAATCGTCTCCCGCAATCTTAATCGATTCGGAAACTACGGGTCCGCCCAGAGCAATCACGGCAATGTCTGCTGTTCCTCCTCCAATATCGATAATCATATTTCCCTGTGCCTTCGATATATCTATTCCGGCACCGATTGCAGCCGCTACAGGCTCTTCAATGATACTGACCTCTCTGGCCCCTGCATGACTTGCCGCGTCCATTACGGCTTTTTTTTCAACCTCTGTTGCTCCGCTGGGAATACAAACGCAAATCCTCGGCTTTCTCAAGGTTCTTCTTCCCACTGCCTTGTTTATAAAATACTTCAGCATTTCTTCCGTAAGGCTATAGTTCGAAATAACCCCCTGGCGAAGAGGACGAACCGCGGCAATGTTCTCCGGTGTGCGCCCCAGCATGAGTCTGGCATCCTCTCCATATGCCACAATGTCGTTATTCTCCTTATTGACCGCAATCACGGACGGCTCTTTCAGAACAACCCCTCTACCCTTTATATAAACCAAGATACTGGATGTACCTAAATCAATTCCGATGTCATTAGAAATAAGTGAAAACATGGATTCCTCCGTATATATAGAACGGGAATGACAATTCTTTCTGTTCTTCCCGGAAATAAAAAATTTGCCTATTAAGTATAAACGAAAGCGAAAAAAAGGAAAAGCCCTCATAGACGGAATTTAGAGCTTTTTACAGTACGGTTCTTGCTTTCTCCCATAAACTGTGGCAAGATTCCAACGAAAGACACGCTAAACGAGATTTCGTACTCTTTTCGTACGGCTCTCCTCTTTAAACGAAGGGATAATCATGGCAAAGCTGATTCAATCCAAGGAAACCATTGCGGTTTTACAAAAAACTAATTTTCGCTTCAAAAAGCAATTCGGTCAAAACTTTTTGATTGATTCTTCCGTTTTGAAGAATATTTTAGACTATTCGGAAATCAATAAAGAAGATCTTGTACTGGAAATCGGTCCGGGTATCGGCACCCTTACGGAGGCTCTTTGTGAAAAAGCCGGTTTTGTGATTGCCATTGAAATCGATGACAATTTGATTCCTATACTAAAAGACAATCTTTCGGAAATGAAGAATTTTTCACTCCTTCACGGAGACGCACTGAAGGTGGATTTTCAAAAGCTCCTGTCCGAACATCCGGAATTTTCCTCCGTAAAGGTCGTGGCGAACCTTCCCTATTATATTACAACTCCTATTCTTATGTCCCTTTTAGAGAAAAAGCTTCCGTTCCGTTCTATTACCGTCATGGTACAAAAGGAGGTTGCACTTCGAATGAAGGCTGCTCCGGGAACTAAGGATTACGGTGCTCTTTCTCTTGCCGTACAATACTATAGCATACCGGAAATCGTGCAAGAGGTTCCTCCTCACTGCTTTATTCCTCGCCCCAATGTAAGCTCCACGGTGATTCACCTTCAATTACATAAAAAAGCACCGGTCTCCGTAAAGGATCCGGCACTTTTATTCAAAACCGTTAAGTTCTCTTTTATGCAAAGGAGAAAGACACTGGTCAATGCTCTCTCTTCCGGTTTTCACTTGGACAAGAAACGGCTACAAGATATGCTCGGTTCTCTTTCCTACCCGGAGAATGTACGGGGAGAGACGCTCAGTCTGGAAGACTTTGCCCTTATTTCCGATGCCATTGGAGAAATGCAAAAATAACTTCTGTTTTTCCCTTCTTATTTATCCGGTAAAAAAGCAAAAAACGCATTGTGTACTGTATCGTATCTTGCTACAGCCTCTTCCTTTTTCACCAGCTTCGGTGCTGCAGTTCCTCCCAAAACGAAGCTGGTAATCTGGCTCCCGATATAACCTGTAATAAGCTCCCAATTGCCATCTATACGAATCATGAGAGGATAGCCCTTTGCCGTATAATAGAGTGCGGAATTGAGACTTACCCCATAAAGATTCAGAATTTTTCCATTCTTAAAGTCCAAACTGTTTCTTAATTCCGGTATCTCCGCAATAAAGTCTGTAACTTCATTTTCTCGTGTTTTTCCGATAATAACTCCCGGACGGTCGGTTCTATTCCAAAGAAAGCTTTGTTTTCCGTCCAGAATATAGCCGAAATTCTCATTCACTGCCCCTATAGCTCTTTCCATATTGGGATAGCTTCCTCTGTAATGCCCAAGAGAGTAGGCAAAAAATCGTCCGGGTTCCGCTGTTTTCTCTTGATTTAATTCAATAGATCCTGCTTTTTCAATAGAAAATTTCTCCGGATTCTGCACCGTGATTTTTTTTATCTTCTTCCCGGGATACGGAAGAAGATAATTCTTTCCCATTCCCTCGCTATTAATCAACTCCGGCTTCAGGGTCCTTTCCTCTTCCACTTTATTGGACAGTATACTATCCTTTCCTGCATAACTGTATCCATTTTCATTATGACTGTACTCATCAAAGCTCAATTGATTTCCACTGATAGAAAAATTGGAAAAATAGAGATTCTCCTTTTTATAGGATAGTTTTTCGTTTTGATCGGGGCCGATAATGCGAATCTCTTCCACGGGAATTTCTCCCTGAGGATTCCATTCCGTACCAAGCGCCTTGTCCTGCACACCGATAATTAAATCATTTTCAATAAATCCGATTACCGAGAACAGTTTATTTTCCTCGGAAATATTCCGAGTTCGATCCAGTTTCAGATTTTTGAAAACCACGGTACTGCTAAGCTCCGATTCTCCGTTTTTTTCATCATAAGCCAAATATTGTCCGTCTTCGGACGAGGATAACTCCCCCTCCTTTAAGGCGGAGGCCAAGGTCAAGACCTCGAAGCTGTTGGTATCAATGCCGTAAACCGTTCCTCCGTAATAGAGATAGAACATTTTATTTCCGGCATAATAGGCCAGAGAATGTAAGCTTTCTTCCAACTCTTCCTTATTTTCCTGAAGCGGCAGAAAAAAGTTCTCCACCACCGTATTGTCCGAGTTGTCATAAGTGTAAAAGACAATTCCCGTATAACCCTCATGGCGTCCTCTACTGATATAGCCATAAACCAGAAAATCCACATCCCCATTATCTTTCACATCCATAAGGCGGATTCCGTGAGAAAGGAAATCACCGCGAAAACGGTTATTCTCTTCTGTGAGGTAGGTAAAAATACGCGTCAAAATACCCTCACTGTTGAGACGGTAAAGCGCATTTCCCTTAGAAAAGGCATAATATTCTTTGTTCCCTGAACATTTGCTTTGGATTTGTTCCGCACTATCCACACCGAGAAGCAGGGATTTGTCTTGAAAACGGAAATTTTGTGTATCAAAAATCTCCGTAGTTCGCCTGTCAAAGTCCATAAGGTAGATTCTTTGGCTATCGTAACGCATGACGAAGTTAGCCTCGTTATAGAATCTTCTTGTATTTCCCTCTTTGTCTTCAGCCTTTGTAGCATAGCGGAGTTGAATAAGTCCCATAATTCCGCTTAGTTCTTTCAGACTAATCTCTATATCCCCATCCAAGCTCATTCCGCTTTCTCCCCATGTGATTTGCTGAAAAGAAGAATGGAGGTTCACATGGGAAAGGTCGGAATTATCCATAGTGTCTTCGGATTCAAGATAGGTACTGAGAGATTTTGCTTCCGATTTGGAAAATGTTTTTCTCGTAAAACTTTCTCCAAGATTCAGCATTTCTTCCGCCATTTTTTCCTTGCCAAGAAGAATACGGGTATAGTAATATACACTGTTTTCTCCCATATCCAGGCGAAGGCGAAGCTGATATTCCTTTCCTTCTTGAATTAAATTTTGAATAGGAAGGGTGATTTTCACTCCTTCACTTGTCTTTTCCAGTTCCGCTTTACTGTTCTTTTCTATCAGCTCACTGCCGTCAAGGCTTCGGATATCATAGAAAGCCGCTTCAATGGAATTCTTTTTCAGAGCCGCAAAAAGAAGCAGTTTTCTGTCTTCCGGAAGTGTGGCTACCGAGTCTCTGACGACGGATCCGCTCATTTCCTGATAATAGCCGTGCAACGGATTGATTTTTTTCTCCCCCATCAGCATATATACATAGGGGAGCTTGGATTCTCCCATATTGGCATAAACTCTACTGTTTCTATCCATGGATCGATAGGCATGCATAAAATAAAAAAGGAGAGCGGCAAAAAATATGCCACTCAATACGATGATTCGTACTCTTCTTTTACTCCAAGGCTTCTTTTTTTTATAGAATCCGTTATTCACAATGTTCCCTTTCCTGCTCTATCTTGCTCGTTCTTGCTCATTCTCTTTCTTCCCCGAACATTTCTCGTTTTCCGTTTTTTTCTATGAATTCTTCTTTTTCCGCTTTGTTCTTCTTTTCCGCTTTCCCTGCATTTTTCTTTCTATATCCGAGCGCCTCTTCCAAGGCAAGTTTCTCTTCCGAACTAAGCTCTATAGTAGTACTTCCTTCCTCCACTTCCTTAATATAAAGAAAGCTTCCTTCATTGGAGTGAACCGAGTTCAGTACAAAGCCCGTATTATCATAATTCAATAAAGCAAGGGCAAAAGAAAGGTTTCCTCCAAGCCCTTTATATGCGTTATATCGTATAATTCCGGATTTCTGAAAGGAGACTCTATTGTTGTTATGCAAAACCTTCAGCATTTCTCGTTGGTCTTCCAGAAGATCTTCCGACTTCTCCACATGTCTCTGCAATTCCACAAAATAATCTTCCAGGGTCTCGGCATCCTTGCCCCTCATAAAATAATCGTATTGACGATAAAGCTTTTTGTACTTTGCCTCCGCTTTTATTGCAAAAAAAAGGGAAAGCAAAGAAAGAAGCAAAC
>CAUSIX010000007.1:0-16304 GCA_963531555.1 uncultured Oribacterium sp. | reverse complement strand
GTGCCAAAAGAGCGGAGAAAAGCATTCCGGAGCCTATCGTCACAAGAGGAGTCACGAGAATATCCACCTTCGTTTCTTTAGAAACCGCCTTTCCGATTTCTGTTGAAAGAATGGCCACAAACAGGACGGCAAGCGGTCCGCCGGCTCCTCCCAAAGCATTGGAAGCAAAGCCTACGGTAATTAAGGAGAAAAGAACCAAAGGAGGCGCTTGCAAGGCATAGGCAATGGCCGTAGCCATCGCAGGCCCGCTCATGGCGGAAGCCATAGCACCCACAGTGTAATCCACACCTCCTATGGTAGCCACCACCCGGGTTAAGGCGGTAACTCCCAGTCGTTGCCCTATCGTATTTAAAATGGTGCCGATTAAGAGGGAGCAAAAAAGCCCCTGTGCCATAGCGGATAAAGCATCTATCCCGTAGCGTTTTAGTGATATTTCAATATTTTTCCGTTTTAAAAAAGCCTGCATTTTCTTCTTCCTGCCTTTCTGTTCGGGTTATCCGATGTTTAGCTCTTCAATTCTAACTTTCCGATTCTAACTTCCCTTTATAAGCAATCTTTAAGCCTATACTATTTTAACGATTTTGTTCTGACTTTGCTATGAATTTCAATCTATATTCTTTGGTTTTTTACTTCCTTTGTCGTCACCTGATACCGGTTAAAGTCTCGCTACGTGAGCGGTACTCGTTCAGAATGAAAAAGGAGACATAGCAAAGGCTACATCCCCTTCTTTATGAATAACTACTCTATTCTCTAAAATCTTTAAGCAGCCGCACACATATCTTTAAGTCGCTGCACACTTCTTTAAGACACTGACACACTTCCTAATGTTAGATCTTGAATTTTCCGCTCTTTTCTTTGAGGAAGCACGGAAGTGCATTAATTCTCTTTAAGATATTTTGCTCCTAATCGATTTGGAACTCTGAGTTCCTTTCTGCATACCGTTAAAATTATTACAAGGATATACGGTAAAGCACTAAATAATTCACTGGGTATAGTGCTGAGCCCTAGCGCCTTAACATATATGCCGATTGCCTCGGAAATTCCGAATACAATACCGAAAATTAAAGCGCCTAAGGGATTCCAGTTTCCCAAAAAGCAGATTCCAAACGCAATCCAACCTCTTCCACTGATAATTTCCGAAGTATACATCCCTACATTACACAAAGAATAATAAGCACCCGCTATTCCGCCAAGACATCCTGCTACAAGCACAGCTCCGAATCGCACGAGCCGCACATTCAATCCTGCCGCGTCTACAGCTTCCGGATTCTCTCCGCAAGAACGAAGAGTAAGCCCCAGAGAGGTTTTAAAGATAATAAAAAATACAATCGGCACCAAAATATACGTGCAGTAGGTAATCATATTCTGAGAAAAAATAATCGCGCCTAAAAACGGGATTTTACTTAGAATCGGGATTTCCCTATTCGGGAGTACCAAAACCTTAAGAGGAGTCGTCTGAATCCCGAAAATAACGCGGTAGAAAAAAGTGCAAAATCCGCTTACCAAAATGGCAATGGCAGTTCCCATAACAATCTGGTGCTGATTCATATACACTGTTGTTAATGCATATAATGCAGCAACCGTCAAACCGCAGAGCATAGCAATGAGAAAGCCCAGCCATATATTACCTGAAATATAGGCACCGATGAAGCCGCCCCATGCTCCGATTAAAAAGATACCTTCAACTGCCGTTACCATCATTCCGGTTCTTTCGGCAATAACCTCGCCTAAAGCTCCGAGAACTAAGGGGGTACTCATAAAGAAAGCTCTTGTTAACAAATTGGTCAAGTTATTCATGCTACTTCCCCTCCTTCCGCAAGTTTTTTCTTTTTCAATCTGTCAAGCTCAATCTTACGCCTAAAGAAGAAAGACATCAGCACAAAAAGCATGACAAAACCTTGCAATAAATCAATTACGCTGGCCGGCGCATCGGAAGCATGTCCCAAAGCCGTACCCCCAACCTGTAAAAATCCGAAGAGAAGAGCAGCCGGAATCACCGCTAGAGGATTGGCATTGGCTAGGATAGCAATCCCTATCCCATAAGATCCAATCTGTGTGTCAAAACCGGTGAGAAGCATATGTTGCATTCCATTTACCTCTACCAATCCTGCAAGGCCTGCCATAGCACCGCTAATCGCAAAGGCAATCATATATTGCCTCCTGGGTGCTATTCCGGACATTCTTGCGGCATCCTGATTTAACCCGGTTACACGAATCCGATATCCCATAGAGGTACGATATAAAATATACCAAGCGATAATGGCTGTAAGTACAGAGAATACAATTCCTAGAGAAACGGAAGTTCCCGGTAAAATCTTGGGTAACCAAGTACTCTTATCCAAATAGTCCGTTTTTAAGTACTCATGCTTGGATTCCTGTAAAAGAGTTCTCAGCAGGAGTTGCATCACATACTGAATCACATAGGTGGACATCATACTGATTAAAAACTCGTTCGCATTGAACTTTGCTTTCAAAAAGCCGATGATTAATCCGATGATT
This sequence comes from uncultured Oribacterium sp., assembly GCA_963531555.1. GTDB lineage: Bacteria > Bacillota > Clostridia > Lachnospirales > Lachnospiraceae > Oribacterium. Next base: position 13,805 of record CAUSIX010000007.1, on the reverse strand, counting down.
GCGCCTCCCAGCACTGCCGCAATGAGCGAGAATAAAATCACTATAAATCCGGGCATTTTTCCGCCAAGACTGAGGGAGACTGTAGAAGCACAGATACATCCGGCATAAAATTGACCCTGTGCACCGATATTGTACAGATTTGCCTCGTATGTAAAGGCAAAAGCAAGTCCGGTCAGGATAAGCGGTGCAGTTTTAATCAGGATGTTTCCCATATTGAAGGTGCTGGAAAAGGTTTCCGAGAACATTACGGAAACGGCATAAAAAGGATTTACCCCAAGAAGCGGTAAAAAGATGAAACTCGCCACCAATCCCAATACAATTGCCAGAGTCGTCCAAAACAGTACATCAAAAATATTTTGTGTATTCGTGAAAGAAAGCTTCTTTCTTTGCTCTCTCTTATCCATTTGCCGCCTCCTTTTCCCCTACTCCTGCCATCAAAAGTCCGATTCGGTCCGTGCTTATTTCCCCATTCCTATAGATTCCCATAATACGGCCTTTATACAGAACGGCAATTCTGTCGGAAAGAGCAAAGATTTCCGACAGTTCGGTAGACACCAACAATATACTTTTTCCAAGCTCCTTTTCCTTTAAAATGGTCTTATGAACATAATTGATTGCCCCCAAATCCAGGCCTCTCGTCGGCTGATCGAAGATAACCAGATTCCTTCCCATATCTACTTCTCTGGCTACTACCAATTTCTGCTGATTTCCTCCGGAAAGGCTTCCTATACTCACACTATAATCCGGTGCCTTCACCTTATAATCAGCAATAATCTTTTCCGTATCTTGGTTTACTTTCTTCCATTGGATAATGCCATGCTTTACCCATCTTTCCAGATAACTGGCTTTCAACATAAGATTTTCGGATAAACTCATGTCCGAGACCATTCCGTACTTATATCTGTCCGAAGCGAGATAACCGATTCCCTTACGAATTCTTTCCGTTATGGATAAATGGGTGACATCTTCTCCGTCCAAAACAATCTTTCCGGTACTTATCGTCCGTGCACCATAAATCGCCTCGCATAGCTCCTGTTGTCCATTTCCCGAAACGCCGGCAAAGCCCAGAACCTCTCCTCCCCGAATTTCAAAACTCACATCGGATAGGATCGGTACTTCATCCTTGGGAATAATACTCAAATGAGAAACGGAAAACCGCACTTTCGGATTTTCCTCTTCTCCTCCCGGCGATTTCAAGACCTCTAAAGCATGTCCAATCATCATGTTGACCAATTCCGTCTCTTTAACGTTCTTTACTTCCTCTTCATTAATGGTTCCGCTGACTCTTCCATTTCTAAGAACAATAATTCGATCGGATACCTCCATAACTTCTTTCATCTTATGGGTAATAAAGACTACGGAATTTCCCTTGGCAACGTACTCTCTCACGAATTGCATAAGAATTTCCGCTTCTTGCGGAGTCAGAACCGCTGTCGGCTCATCCATGATGAGAATTTTAGAATTCAAGTACAGGGCTTTTAAGATTTCCACTTTTTGCTGAGCCCCAACAGTAAGATTCTTAACATACTCTCCTGCATTTACCGCAAAATGATATTTATCCGCAAGATCCTGGATCTCCTTTTCTTTAGCTTTATAGTCAATTTTTCCCTTACAATGCCCTAAAATGATGTTTTCTGTAACGGTATGTGCAGGAATAAGCGAAAAATGTTGCTGAATCATGGAAATTCCGGAAGCGATGGCCTCTTTAGGAGAACTGATATCTCTTTTTTCCCCATGAATAAAAATCTCTCCGGATGTGGCATGATAAAGACCATATAAAATTTTCATAATGGTACTTTTCCCTGCGCCGTTTTCCCCCAAAAGAGCAACAACTTCTCCTTCTTTTATTTCCATAGACACATCATCGTTGGCAAGCACTTTGGCAAATCGTTTGGAAACGTGTTTTAACTCGACCAGTATTTTTTTCTCCATAAAAAGCTTCCCCCGAAATATCATATGATAAAGGGCAATGCCGAAAACATTGCCCTTTACACCGAACTGTAGAAATGATTTTTTCACTTGTCCGAAACCTATAGCATGTTTCGTTTCATCTTAACGCGATATTATCTTAATTAGAGAAATACTGCTTTAAATCCAGCTTTCCAGCAGTAATATCCTCTGTTGCTTTTTCTACTGCCGCTTTACACTCATCGGAGCACTGGTCGGTAAGGATAGTTTCAAATACACCTTCTTTCACACCGACTTCCTGTGCACCTTTTAATTCTCCGCTCTTAATTCCTTTGATAATCCAAGGATATACATTTGCCCAAGCCATATCTACAGAACCGACTACACAGTCACTTTCCGTATTTTTATTTGCGGCAAAACCGACAAATTTCGCTTTCTTTTCCGCTGTAGCCTGGATTGCACCGGAGGTTGCTTCATTAGAGTAGCAGAAAACCGTATCGGCACCATTATCAATCATCTGAGACGTCATAGCCTTTCCGATAGATACATCTGTCCAAGTGTTTAAGAAAGAACGATTCGCTTTTGCATCGGCAATACCTCTACTCTTTGCCACTTCCACCGCAGCCGCCTCATAAGTGTCTAAGAGGTGTACCATAGCAAGATTGGACTCACCGCCCATAGTGGCGAAATTTCCATTTTTCGTAGTGTATCCTGCTATAATTCCCGCAATGTAGGAGCCCTCATATTCCTTCGGGAATACCGGAACCATATTTTCGGAATCACTTTTTGTTCCGTTAATTACGGTGTAAACCGTTTTGGGATACTGCGGTGCAACTGCTGCGCAAGCCTCGTCAAACTGGCTTCCTGCAGACATCACGAGGTCATATCCCTTTTCTCCGTATTCGGTAAAGGTCTGTTCAAATTCTTCTACCGGAACGGATTCTACTACCTCAATCTTGGTTCCCAGCTCCTTATCACACTGCTTTGCACCGGCATTATTGCTCGCATTCCAGCTCTGGTCGTCAATGCTTCCCGGAAGAATCAGCACGATCTTCATCCCTGCATAATCGCTCTTATCTCCCTCCTTCACGCTCTCTTGTGCCTCTGCTTTACTTTCTTTTGCCTGTCCCGATCCGCCACAAGCCGAGAGCAGCGCTCCCAAAAGACATACTCCTGCACAAAAAGCCAATAGACTTCTTTTCATTATTTAGCCTCCTTTATTAAATTTTTTTCTTTCTTCGAGTATATCTTTTATGTATCTCTTTTCGTACAGGATTATTTACCTATTTTATTAAAAATCTACAGAATATTGATTCTGATTCGAGGTTTATTGTATACAATAAACAGTATTTTTTATAAGTTTTTTCAATTCTTAGTGTTTTTATATTCCAGAGGAGTTAGATTATATGTTTTTTTGAAAACTGTGCTGAAATAAGTCGAATCCCGAAATCCCACCATCTCGGAGATTTCCGATACCTTATATTCCGGTTTTTTCAGAAGGATGCAGGCTTTCTTTAATCTGTACTCTATCAAAAAGTCCGAGAACTTCACCTTCATATGCCGGCGAAATAAATCGGAAAAATAATTCGGTGAGATATACAGTGCATCGGAGAGCGTTTTTAAACCGATTTTTTCCGCATAATGAAGCTCTATGTAATCCAGTGCTTTTCTGATTAAAAGGTTTCCCACTTCCACGGATTCGTTTTCTTCACTCTTAGAAACAGTTCTGTTTACCCCTTCTATTTTCAGTTCTATTTCTCTGAGCACGGAAATCAACTCTCTGGGATTGGTCGGTTTGGTCAAATATCGGTATACTCCCGAGCGTATAGCCCTCTGTGCATACTTAAAGCTGCCGTATCCGCTTAAAATGATGATATAGAGATTTTTATCTTTTTCTCGAATTTTCTCAATCAGGTCCAAGCCGCTGTATTCAGGCATTTTTATATCCGTGATAAGAACATTCGGCTGTTTTTCAGCCATGTCCGAAAGAGAAGACATCGCATTGTCATAAATTCCAACCACTTCAAATCCATCTTGTTCTTCCAGAAGTGTTTTCATCCCTCTCCTGATTTTCGGTTCGTCATCCACTATCATAATCTTCATAAATCTAATCCCTCAAACAAAGCCGGTATCCTTAGATCCACCCCTGTTCCTTCACTGACTTTAGAAAGAATACGGATTCCATATTCCGGCCCGTATAATAGCTGTATCCTCTTCATCACGTTGTTCAATCCGATGTTGGCTTTTCCGGATTGGATTTTCTCAATTTCCTCTTCTTCCATTCCCTTCCCGTTATCTTTCAAGAGGATGTTTAATCCTTCTCTTCCTAAAAAAGCTTCTATTTCAATCTTTCCACCTCTTGCAAGGGGTTCTATGCCGTGCTTAATGGCATTTTCCACAATAGGTTGCAAAAGAAGTTTAGGGCACCTGCATTCCATACAATTCTCCGCTATGGAAATGCTATCTTCCAATCTGGCCACCATTCGGCATTTTTGTATTTCCAGGTAAATTTCAATATACTTTATTTCTTCTTTCAAAGGGACCTCTGTGCTGCTTCCCGAAATGGAATATTTCAGTAAATCTCCAAGGTTTACAATAATATCGCTGATATCATCTTCTCCTCTATCCAAAAGCATCCAGTTGATCGTATCCAATGTATTATAGAGAAAATGGGGATTGATTTGTGCCTGCAAAGCTTTTATTTCCGCAGTCTTTTGCGCCATCTTCTCTTCGTAGACTTCATTAACAAGTCTCTTTATTTCTCCAATCATATAATTATAGGAATCAATGAGAATTCCGACTTCATCCTTCCTTTTCGATTCTATCCTACTGTCCAGATTTCCCGATTCTACTCTCCCCATCTCTTCGGAAAGCTGTTGTAAAGGTTTGGTTACCGACCACGCAAGAACAAGGCTGACAATGACCCCCATAATCAAAGCAAGAATGACAAAGAGATATATTTTTTCCTGTAAAACTCGAATTTGCGGAAAAATATCATCCATGGCAATAACGGAAAGAATCCTCCAACCGCTAACTCCATTTAGCTGCCCACAGGCAAAATATTGTTTTTTATCCCAAGTAAAACTGAATCTCCGCTCTCCCGCTGCATAACGCTTCTGAACCGTTTCCAAATAATCCGTTTTCACGCTGTTATTAGAACAGACAACCTTTCCCTCTTTATCCAAAATAAAGGTATATTGATGGCGAAATGTACTTAAGTTATTGATTAAAAGCTTAGTGAAAATATCCGGTGAAAATTCCAAAATGACCGTTCCGAGTACTTGTTCTTTCTCTCTTATACTTCGAATTAAGAAAATAGACTCCCCTTCTTTTCCTACAAAATACATTGTTTTTTCCGGACTCTTTTTTTCTTCCTCCAAAGAAAGGGCAAAATCATCCTCTCTAGGCAAAGTGCTCTTTTCCGAGCAAAAAACAAGTCCATTTTCCTGATTTAAAAGATAAATACCGCTCACCGAAGTAAAGGATGCGCTCAAATCACGAAGGTAAGCTTTATTTTTATCTTGTGATTGCTTTTCCCCGATACGCAAGATTTCTTTCACTGATTGGGACTCACTGAAAGAATCTACTATGGCATTAAATTGAAGCAGCTGCTCCGTTACGCTCATATCAATCAGATTCAGCACATTCTCTATATCATCTTCTTTGTTTTGTAAGATCAATTTTTTTACCGTGCCATAAGAAGCCGTCCCGACAAACAGGCTCACACAGATTAAAAGCGAAACCAGTGCAATTGAGATTCTTTTCCAAAGTGCCATGTTTATTCCTCATCCAATTGTATTTTCCCCTGCTTCAAGTCTTCTAATACTCTTTTTAAGTCAAGACTTGTATCGTAAGAAATCCTATCCGTCTTTGTCACATGAAAGAAATCCTGATTCATCCCGATACGGTACATTCTTCTCTTTTCCGGAGAGGACTTGGCATATTCTTCCAAAATCCATGCGTATAATTTTTGAAAATCAAATACAACGGAAGCAATCACTTTATCCCGATTTAACTCATTTTGATCCGTAACAAAGCCTATCATTCGAGCTTTTTTATCCCGAATTGCCTCTAATGCTCCGAGGCAAACTTTATTTGCGTAAACAAAAAGGATATCCGCATCCTCCTCCAACATCTGCTCACTTATCTTCTTTCCCAGACTTACATTATCCCAACTGTTTGTATAAGCCCTAAGACTCCGAGCCTCGCTAAAGCCTCTTTCTTTTGCAATTTTCACGGCATTCTTTTCATATACATCCAGCATGTTCTTCATAGAATGGTTGGGATACCCTCCTATCACCGCAAACACACCCGTATCCGTCTCTCTTCCCGCTATTACGGATGCTATATATGCCGCCTCTTTTTCATTGATTTGAAGGGAAAGCACATTTTCCATATCGAAAATAGAGCCGTTAATAACACAAAAGAAGGTTTTTTTGTACCTTGGAGCAACCGCTTCTATGGAGTCATTAAATTGAGAGCCTGCCCCGATAATCAAGTCATATCCCTTCGCAGCGTATTCTACAAATACCCTTTCATAATCCTTTTCTTTTACACTCTCAAGATATTCAATTTTTACATTCTTCTCCCGATTGCAAGCCTCTATCCCTTCAACATTTGCTTTATTCCAGCTCATATCGTCGGTGGATCCTGATAAGATGACCACGATTTTCTTTACTTTTACATCTACAGCGGTATTCCTTCTGCATCCCGTTCCGGTAATAAACAAGAAACCAATCGCTATGCATAAAAGCACAAGAAATGCCAAGGATATTTGGCACGACTTATCTACAATCTTCTTTATGAATAAAATCTCCTTATTCATTCTCATTCTCTTGTTCTTTCATAAAGCGGTTCCTCAGCCCTTGCCCCCTTTGCAAAATCCCCTCTTTGCAGCGTCACAAAATCCATCTAGGGAATCCGATGCAAAAGATCCCGACAGCTTTCATAGATTTCCTTAAAGCATTCATGACAATGCTCCTCCGGCATGTCCACAATAATCAGATAAGAAGTAGTTCCGCTTTCATCCCTTTTTAAAAGCATATCCAACATTGCAATCTCGGAATGTGTCTTTGCAAAGGATATAAGTCTTCTCTGCAAGGCTTCCACTTCTTCATTCTTCTTTGGATATCCCATTAAAACCTCTGTGTCTTTTTTCACTTCCATAGACTGTACTTTCGCTTCCCCAAATTCACTTTGGTATCCCGGGGAACTCATCAGGTTATGGATAAGTGTAGGGCTTACATAGAAGAGCTGCGGTCCATAGGGATTGATTACAAATCCTTCTCCCTTAGTAAGCATGGAAACAATTTGAGGGAAACCGGCAATCATGGTTTCTCTTTTCCACCCTGCCTCCATCTGCTGATTCATAGTCCCCATTTGCTGATCCATGGCGCCTAGTGCAAACCAATCCGTAAACACCGGAAGAGCCGATTCTCCCTGGTCCATCGTTATATGAGGGATGGTGAGCTTCATCCCCGCCTTAAGGGTTACAGAGCCATCCTTTTCCCCTATTGGCAGGCTTCCGTCTGTCTCTATCGCCACCAGGTAATGGCTTCGCACCAGCTCTCTAAAAAAGAGATTCAGAAACTCTCCTTCTCCTTGCCTTTCAAAAAACACGCGACTTAAGCCTAAAAGATAGGGATTCTCCACCGCTTGGTTTACATTCGCTTCAATCTGATAGGGAATATCCGTGATTACAGCATATTTCCAGTCCGGAGAAAGAATATCTTTTCGAGAGAAGAAGAGTTTTACCCTTCTCTGCCCTTGGCTTTCCGGTGTTTCGGGTTTTATCCTTTTTTCAGGTGTTTCTGCTTGTTCTATTTGTTCCGCTAATGCATCACTTTCTTCTATCTTTATAACTGTCAGATGAGAAATAGTTCCATCACGATGCAGGGCATAAGCTTTCTCCCCTTCTTTGGCATTTCCAAAGAGTTGGCCTTCTACAGATAAACGATCCCCCTCTACAGCTGCACAGCTTTCCGCCATCAGAGTAAAGCGGGTTCGCTCAGCTCTGTTGTGGTTTTCTTGCTGCTCTACATTGTCATTGCTATGCTTCTCGGAATCGACTCCATTCCCACCGTTCCTTTGATTTTCAGATTTAGACTCCTCTTTCTGAGTAAAAAACTTTTTTAACCCTTCTAACATTCTATCCTCCCGAAATCGCATAATTTCAGACTAAAGAATTGCGAAATCCCCTTTGTCCCTGTTCCTTTTGTGTTATACTGTCAACATATTATTTCTGTCGAAAAAGATTTGAACCTATATCACCTCACCAATCCCAAAAACATAAAAAGCAATTATATAAAGTTTCTAAAAAGTAACCCTACTCAGGTATTTTATCTTATTATTCCCCTGTATTCCATACACTTATTTATCTTCTGTTCCGCATCTAAGACTCTCGTTACATATTGTATAGATTCATGTATTATCACAATACTCTTCTTTTATTTAATTCATTCTTCTTTTTTCCTTAGTAAAATCAGTTCCATTTTCTTTGACACCCTATTAAATGGGGTGTATCATATCAGGAGACAAGACTATGACAAGAACATTTATTCAGACCAATGAGTTTTCCAAAAATTGGGATATATTGGGCTTTGATGATGAAGACCTACGCTTATTGGAACTAAAAAAGACCTTGGAGGAGGCACACAATGAGTAAAAAAACAGTATTCGACAGCATTTTATCCGGACTAAATGAAGCACTGGAAGATGCAAAAAAAGAGACTCCCTCGTTAAAAAGACAGCAGGTCACCGTTATTCCACTTAAAATATATGGAGCGAATGATATAAAAAAAATCAGAAATTCAACCGGCCTGTCCCAAAAATACTTTGCAAGTTATATGGGCGTCTCCATTAAAACTGTAGAAGCTTGGGAAGCAGGTACCAACCACCCTTCCGGTTCAGCCAGCAGACTCCTTCATATGATGGAACTGGATAACGAGCTCACAGAAAAATATCCCTTTATTTCCAAGGCTTCCTCCATCTGATATTTTTCACAAGAAAATCACACCCTTCTTTCTTTTATAGGTCTATACTATGCGGCGAAGAATAGCATAATCTCGCAAAAGGATGTATAGTACTTGGACAATGCCTATCCCAAAAGGGAATGATAGAGTCGAAAGGAGTCGTTATGGAAATCCAAAAAGCAGCCAGTGCCGGCACCACGGAGAAATGTGATTGCCTGGTAACCGTTTCTAAAGGGAGCGGCGGCAGAACGGTGGAGCTTAAATCCAAGGTTCTCTACGAATACGGAGACAGGATGGTTGCCTTGGTTCATCACTGCCTTACGAAAATGGGCATTCAGGATGCCCTCGTGGAGGTCGAAGACATGGGCGCCTTTGACCACATCCTTGTGGCAAGATTACAGGCCGCTGTTTACCGCAGTCAGGATAAAACGGAAAATATTCCTTGGGGGGATCTGCTCTATGAATCATAAAAATCGCCTGCGAAGAAGCATGATGTTTCTGAATGCACAGAAACCAAATCTTTTAAAGGATCCTTATATCTACGGGGCGGACTCCTTGATTTTCGATTTGGAGGATGCTGTGTCCCTTGGAGAAAAGGATGCTGCAAGATTTAATCTCTTTCATGCTTTTAAAAAAGTAGATTATCAAAATGCAGAAAAAGTGGTGCGGATTAACGGAATCGATACCCCCTTTTGGAAGGAGGATATTCGCTGCGCCGTATTTGCCGGCTGTGACAGCATTCGCATTCCGAAAACGGAATCCAAGGAGGATGTTCTTACGGTAGAAGCGGAGGTAGCAAAGGCGGAGCAAGAAGCCGGTGTGGATCTCGGAAGCACCCTTCTTATGGCGGCTATCGAGTCTGCAAAGGGCGTGGTACATTTGGAAGAAATTTGCCATGCCACGGACAGGCTTTTCGGGGTAGCCCTTTCCGCAGGAGATTATACCAAGGATTTACATACCGGAATCAGCGGAAGCGGCGTAGAGCTTAGCGGAGCAAGACAACTGATGATTATTCACGCAAGAGCCGCAGGAATACAGTGCTTTGATACCGTCTATACCAATCTGGAGGATATGGAAGGCTTCCGGAAGGAAGTGGAGCTGATTCACACCATGGGCTTTGACGGAAAGTCCATTATAAACCCGAGACAGATTCCCGTTGTGCATGCTGTTTATACGCCAAGTGAGGAGGAAATTACCTTTGCCGAAAAAGTCGTACAGGAAATTGATGAGAAACGAAGTCAGGGTATCGGCGTATTTACCGTAGATGGGAAAATGATAGACATCGCCTTTTATGACGGAGCCAAAAGAACCCTTGCGCTGGCAAAGGCTGCCGGCGTTTTGGAGGAGGTGCAAAATGATTAATGCGGTGGGTAGAGATATTCCGGATGCGGTTTTAGCGGAAACCGGGAAAACGGTATTTCGGGGAAGCAGACATTTTGACGGCTATTCTTATGAAAAGACAGCAGTAAAGATAAGAGCACGAATCGGTGGCGAGGGCAGTAAACTGGAGAAGGATTTGCAGGAGGTTTTGCGAAAATGCAACGCCCATGACGGCATGACCATCAGCTTTCACCATCATTTTCGGGAAGGAGACTTGGTGGCTATGCAGGTGATGCAGGCTATTCATGATATGGGCTTTAAGAACATTACCATCTGTGCCAGCTCCCTAAGCAAAGCACAGGACGAGCTGGTTCCCATGTTGGAAGACGGTACCGTAACTCATATCGAAAGCTCCGGAGTTCGGGGAAAAATCGGAGAAGCCATAAGTGAGGGGAAATTACAGGGAATCGCTATTCTTCGTTCCCACGGCGGAAGAGTTCGGGCCATCGAAACGGGAGAAACGAAAATCGACATTGCCTTTATCGGGGCTCCAAGCTGTGATGAATACGGAAATTGTCGGGCAGTAGGGGGAAACAGCAACTGCGGTGTGCTCTCCTACTCTGCCATTGATGCGGAGTATGCCGAGTATGTGGTGGTTTTAACGGATTGTCTTGTTCCCTTTCCGAATTTTCCGGCAGATATCAGTATGACTGACGTGGACTATGTACTAAAGGTGGATGCTATAGGAGATCCGGAAAAAATCGCTACCGGTGCAGCCCGTCCCGTGACGGATAGAAGAAAACTGATGATGGCGGAAAGCTGTGCAAAGTTCATTGCCGCTACCCCCTATTTTAAGGAAGGCTTCACCTTTCAAACCGGTATAGGCGGTGCAGCCAGTGCCACGGCTCTTTGTCTTTCGGAGAAAATGCGGGAGAAAAACATTCATATGGGCTTTGGTGCCGGAGGAATGTCCAAGCCCATGTGCGATTTATTGGATGAGGGTTTGGTTTCCTGTCTTTTGGATACCCAGGACTTTGATTTGCCTTCTATCGAGAATCTGATTTCCCATCCGAAGCATTTTTCCATCAGCACAAAGGAATATGCCGATCCCTTCTGTAAAGGCGCGGTGGTCAATAAATTGGACTTTGTGATTTTAGGAACTCTGGAGGCGGATATCCATTTTCACTGCAATGTGGTGATGAGTTCTGAAGGAGAATTAATGGGGGCTCAGGGTGGACATCCGGATACGGCGGCCGGAGCAAAATGTACTATTGTCATCACGCCTTTGGTACAGGGAAGAATTCCCACTATTCGAAATGATGTGACCACCGTTACCACCCCCGGGGAAACTGTGGATGTGATTGTTACCGACTATGGCATTGCCATTAATCCCCGGCGGCCGGAGCTTTTGGAGGCTGCAAAAGCCGCTAAGATTCCCATAAAGAGTATTGAAGAATTACGAGATATTGCCTACAAAATCTGTGGAGAACCGGCCAAGCTGGAATTCGAGGATAAGGTAGTTGCCATTATCGAAGCAAGAGACGGCAGCATCATGGATGTGGTAAGAAAGCGAAAGGATAAAAGTCTACTTACACTAAGCGCTAGATAAAAACCAGTAAAGCCAAGCGCCATTTTTGTATAACCAAGTAAAACCAAGAGTAAAGCGAATAAAAGCAAGAATAGAAACAAATCGAGTTAAGCCAAGTGCCATTCTTATAAAACCAAGTATGTAATTTATGCCAAGGGAGTTCAAAATGGAATTTTATTGTAAAAGCGGAGAACGAATCCATGTGGATATTCTAGGAGAAGGCTTCCCCATTGTCTTCCTCCATGGAAACAATCTGCAAAGCGGCTATTTTGCAAAGCAAAGGGTTCTTGCGAAAAGGTTTCAGCTCCTCTTTGTAGATAGTTTGGGGCATGGAAAATCCGGAGAACTGCAGGGGGACACAAGCTTTGCTTACCTTGCTGATAGTCTGGAGGAGCTGCTTTCCTCCCTTTCCATAGAAAAATGTCTTTTGGTGGGGCACAGTGACGGCGCGAACCTGGCTCTGGAATACGCCGGTCGCCACGGGGAGAGAGTAGCCGGGATTCTGGCAAACAGCGGAAATATTACTTTTTCCGGTCTAAAGTTCCTTCCCCGCTATGCCTGTTATCTGGAAGAATGGCTCTATCGCTTTTTGGGGCTCGTCCTTCCCGCCTTGAAACGGAAGTCCAGGGTTTCTCCCCTTTTACGGGAAAATGTGGATGTGCCGAAGGAGCTTTTTCGAAAGGCGCCTTACCCCGTAGTGGTTTTGGTGGGAGACAGGGATATGATTAAGCGAAAGCACAGTATGGATATTGCAAAGCTTTTCCCCAAAGGCAAATTTCTGGAAAGAAAAGGGCAGGGGCACAATATCCCGAAAAAGGATAGCACTTACTTTAATCGCTTGATAGAAAAAATGGTGCAGGACATACATCCATAATCTACCGCAACAAGCAAGCAATGCGGATATACAAGCAAAATAAAGTTCGTATAGAGTAAAGAAACTCCGTTTCCCATAGTAAGGAGGAAAAATTGAATAAGCTGATTTCTTTTTTCAAAAAATGGCAGAATGTTCTAAAGAGCATTCTTTTCCTAAGCATTTCTATTTTGGTGCTGTTGGAACTGATTAAAATGGGAAAGACCATTTCCCCGGAGGCGGTAAAAAGCATCTTAAGCGGCTTGTCCCCCTTCCAAATTGTAAGTCTCCTTGTTATCGGAATCCTTTCCGTTTCTCCGATGATGCTCTATGACTTTATCCTTTGTAAGGAGCTGAAAAAGAAGATTTCTTTGGGGAAGCTGATAGAAAGCAGCTGGACCATCAACAGCTTAAACAACCTGATCGGCTTTGCAGGCCTTGTAGACGTGGGACTGCGTTACAGCTATTTTACGGAGGAGGATAAGGGCGAAGAAACCATGCAGGGCATTTCCAAGGTGATGCCTTATTTTATGTCCGGGCTATCCCTCTACTGCCTGCTATCCTTCGGGCTCTTGTTTTTCGTTCAGAAAAATGCCGTTTTAAGACCCTACAGCTTTGTTCTTCTTCTGGCTTCTCTGATTCTTCCGGTCTTACTTTTTCTTTCCACCAGAAAAAATTGGTCCTACTTTGGAAATCTATCTAAGAAAAAGATTCTGGCTTTAATAGCAACTTCTCTTCTCGATTGGGGATTTGTTTCCTGCTTTTTCTTTTATTGCGGAAGAACATTGGGCTACAGCGTTTCCCTTGTAAGTATCCTGCCGTTATTCTTTATCTCCATTTGCATCGGTATCGTCTCCATGATTCCCGGAAGCCTCGGAAGCTTTGATTTAATGATGATGAGCGGTCTTTTACATTTTTCCGTAAATAGAAATGAGGCGGCAAGCTGGCTGCTGCTTTTCCGTATCTTTTATTACATCATTCCCTTTGCCATCGGTCTCCTTTTCTTTATCAAAAGTATGGGAGGGCAGATTAATCAGAAATTTTATGGTCTTCCGAAGAAACTGAGCTCCCTACTGGGACAGGGCATCAGCCACTTTATGGCAACATTCTTCGGTTTTTTTCTGATGGCCACCGCCATTCTTCCCGATGAAATCCATAGCATTCCTCT
>CAUSIX010000006.1:0-16425 GCA_963531555.1 uncultured Oribacterium sp. | reverse complement strand
AAGGAGCGTTCTATGGAAAAAATTCTAGCCATCTATGACGAAGACAGCCTTTATTGTAAGCGTCTTTCCCTCTACCTTAGGCAAAACACAAAACTGCCCTTCCAGATTTACCCTTTAAGCAAAGCTGAACATTTTGCAGAGTTTTGCAAAAAGAAAAAACCGGATCTTCTCCTTTTATCTGAAAAAAAAGCCAAAGCTCTGCCATTTTCCCCCGGTATGGGAAGAATACTGTATTTAAGCGAAGAAAAACTGCTGAATGAAAAGAAACAAGAAAATACTATTTATAAATACCAGTCTGCAGACCGAATCATGCGGGAAATTCTATTGCAATACGGAGAGCTGGAACTTCTGGAGGAAACGAGACAAGGAAAGGCGGATATATTTATGGTTTACAGCCCTCTGGGAAGAGTTGGAAAAACCGCTCTTTCCCTGGAAGTGGCAGATATTTTGGGAAAGGATCGAAAAACGCTCTACATTTCTCTCTCTGAATTCGGTGGAATCGGAAAGAAGAATCCGGAAGAAAAGGAATGCCTTACAGAAGCCCTATATCATTTTAAAGAAAATAATTTAAGCCCTATAATACTTCGAGCAATTTCCTATGAAAGAGATTCCTATTCCGCTATTTTACCGGTAAGAAGTCCTGAAGACATAAGCAGTTTAAGCCCGAGAGAACTTTCTTTTTTTCTGAACAAGATAGCGGAAGACTCAGGTGCAGCCTGTTTAATCATCGATACAGATTCTTCCATGAGTCTATATACGGAATGTTTTCCGGAAATGAAAAAAGTCTTCATGCCGGTCCTGGACGACAAGAAATCAAAGGAAAAACTGGATTTTTTCCAAAATTATCTGCATAAGAACCTTCCCCCGGAAGTCCTCGACAAATTTGTGCAATGCCATCTTCCCGGCACTTCATTAAAGGAATATGCAGAGTCCCTTGTCATACATTACATCTATGAAGAGGAATATCGAGAAAAAGAGCAATATAAGAAAATGGTGCTTTAGGGAGGGATTATGTTAGCTTTAGACAGCATCAAGCAAGAAATCAAAAAAGAATTACTTAGCGATTTGGAAGAAAAGCAAGTTTCCGACACTCACCTATATCAGGAAATTGATACCGCCCTCCTAAACAGAAAGGAGCTCGCTTTAAGAGAAAAACTCTATCTTAGAACTGCGGTTTTCGACAGCTTTCGAAGGTTGGATTTGCTCTCCGAACTTTTAGATGATCCCGGCATTACGGAAATTATGATAAACAGTCCTGATGAAATCTTTGTGGAAAGAAAAGGGCAAATGGAAAGATGGAACAAAGCATTTCAAAGTGCCGAACAACTTTCTGACCTGATTCAACAAATCGTTTCCCGTATTAACCGCGCCGTCAACACCAAGAGTCCTATTGTAGACGCCAGACTCGAGGACGGCTCTCGTGTTCATGTGGTTCTCCCGCCAATTGCCCTGAAAGGGCCGACTGTAACTATTCGAAAATTTCCGGAACCTATTACTATGGACAAACTGATTCAGCTCGAAAGTTTAAACGAAGAAGCTGCAGACTTTTTAAAATCTCTGGTACGTGCTTCCTACAATATTTTTATTTCAGGAGGTACAAACAGCGGAAAAACCACCTTTCTGAATGCCTTATCCCAATATATCCCTAAGAGAGAAAGAATCATCACAATCGAAGACAGTGCAGAACTGCAAATTCAGGAAGTGGAAAATCTTGTATCTCTGGAGAGCCGAAATGCCAATGCGGAAGGCGAAGGTGCCATCAGTATTTCCGATCTGATTAAAGCTTCGCTTCGAATGAGCCCGAATCGGATTATTGTAGGAGAAGTCCGCGGGAAAGAATGCTTGGATATGCTAAACGCCATGAACACGGGACATGACGGCAGTATTTCCACCGGTCACGGGAACAGCAGTCGGGATATGCTGAGAAGAATGGAAACTATGGTACTGCAAGGAGCTGAACTCCCCCTAAGCTCCATTCGGAACATGATTGCTTCCGCTATAGAAATCATGGTGCATTTGGGAAGAACTAAGGATCATAAAAGAAGAGTGATGGAAATCAGCGAAGTAATAGGAGTAGAAAATGAAGAAGTGCAACTCAAAAAGCTGTATCAATATAATGGAGAAAGCCTGGAAAAATTGTCGGATCTGTCTAACGAAGAAAAACTCCTGCATCGATTATAGGGATTATGAAATCAGCTTAGGAGAATACCTTTGGCATCTCGGAAAGATTCTTCTTATGCTCCTTGCTTTTTGCTACTGCTTTTATCACTCTTTCCTGCTCTTCCTCTTTCTTATCCCTCCCTCTCTTTTTATCCCTTTTTTTCTGAGGAAAAGCCTTCGGAAAAAGAGACAGGATATTCTCCTTTTCCAATTCAAGGAATTGCTCTCTATTTTAAGCTCTTATTTAAGTGCAGGCTACTCCATTGAAAACAGCTTTATCGCCTCCATTCCGGACCTAAGCGCTCTTATCGGGGAAAAAAGCTATATGGTAGAAGAACTAAAACAGATTCAGCGAGCCTTAGCCATGAACCGCCCCTTGGAAGAACCTCTCTCCCGCTTTGCTCTTCGTTCAGATCTGGATGATATTCACAATTTTTCCGAGATTTTTTTAGTCGCAAAGCGTTCAGGAGGGGAGCTATGTGAAATAATAAGGCACAGCAGCTCTATTATTCACGATAAACTGTCCATCCGTGAGGAAATTCTTTCCTTAAATGCAGCAAAGCGCTTTGAGCAAAAAATCATGAACGGAATTCCCTTCTTTATTATCCTCTACCTGAATACTTCTTCTCCGGATTTTTTCCATATTCTTTATGACTCCTTTATGGGTAGAGCAATAATGACAATCGCTCTTCTCGTTTATCTCTTCGCTATTTATCTCTCCAACAAGATTATATCTATTCCCATTTAAAAGGTGAGCCAATGAAGAACATCTCTCATTATTTCCATAACTTTACACATCAACTTCTTTCTCAAAAAGAAATCATGCTGAAAAAGCAGCTTGCTATTCTCATCTTTTCTCTTCTTCTCTCCGCCGTTCTCTCCTTGGGACTGCAAAAAGAACGTCATATTCAATCCGGCTATACCTTAAAAAGAGAAGGGATTGGAGGTTCCGAATACAGCCTACCGCTTAAAGTACAGGGATTAAATCCCGGGAAAAAAGAAAGTATCTGTGTTACGATTTCTCCAAGAATATATACAAAAGAAGAAGCAGATCGAATTTTTTCCGAATTTCACGAAAAAATAGAAGCGCTGATTCTCCCTCCGGAGGAAAGCTTTGATGATATCAGGACTTCCCTTCACTTAAATAATTATTTTCCGGAAGAAAATATAAAAATGAGCTGGAACTTTTGCCCTACCGCCTTGATTAACGGAGAAGAAAAAATCACGGAAGAGAACGATTCCGATTTTATCATGAACTACCGTCCCATTTTAGAGGACAAGGGAAAGATACGCCATGAAATGCTTAGGCAAAATCAGATTCTGGAAGGAAATCTCGAATTGAAGTTCAGCTGCAATATTTTGCCCCCTAAAGAAGAAATGGAAGCAGAGCTCGAAAACTATTTTCAAAGCCCGGAAGACTATCTTTATTATTCTCCTAACTATACTTTTCCTATCCGCATTTTCCCGGAAGAAAAAACCGCTTTAGAAAATCTGAAGGAACTTTTGGAAAAGAAAATCCACGAGCTGAATCTGGAAGGGCGCGGTACTGATGAACTGAAACTCCCTAAAGAAATCGAGGGACATGCCCTTCATTTTACAGAGAAAAAAAGTTACAGCTATCTTTTTATTCCTCTTCTCGGCCTCTTCATTGCCTTTCTTCTCCCCTTAGAGGAAAGAGAGAAAAGAAAAGAGAAAAGGAAAGAAAGAGAAAATTCTCTGCAAATGGACTATTCAGAACTGGTCTCCAAACTGGTCGTCTATCTTGGTGCCGGACTATCTCTCAGAAATGCTTTTTCCGAAATTAGTAAACACTATAATTACCTGGTTGAGAATTGTTCCTTGGAAAATCATCCTTTATATGAAGAGCTTCACTGTTTGCTGAATCAATTGAAAAGCAATGTCGGAGAAGGAAAAGCTTACCTTGCTTTTGCCACAAGGCTTTCTCTCCGCCCTTATAACAAGCTTATCAGTCTCATTGAACAAAATAGGAAGAACGGCAGCAAACATCTTCGCTTGCAACTTCAGGTGGAGATGCAGGAAGCCTTCGAAATGCGTAAGTCAACTGCCAAAAGGCTGGGAGAAGAAGCCGGCACCAAACTCTTGCTTCCCCTTTTTATGCAGCTTCTCATCATCATGATGATTATCATATACCCTGCGATGCGCTCCATGGGATAGAACAAGTCATATCCATTTTTCCCCTTTATTTCATCCTGTTTCGCCTAAAATCACAGGCATTCCGGTACAAACACGAAAAGAATCAAACTGTTATTACAGCGAAGAGGCTCTTGTCAAACAGCAATCTCCTCTTTGCTTCGTAATAGACGGTGTAAGAATACAAGCGGTGTAAGAATACAAACGCTATAAGACTACACAAATAGCGGTGTAAAACCGCAAAACCAAACGGTAATTCTGCCGTATCTTTTTTAAGGAGGTAAACTATGCTTTTTCAAAAATTGAGAGAATCGCAATATGCACTGGATGCACTGCTCTTTACGTGCTTCGAGCAGTGCAAAAAGAAAAGACGAGACTTAATAAGAGGAAACGAAGCTCTGGGAACTATAGAGCTCGTTCTCATCATCGTAGTTCTCATTTCTCTTGTCGTTATTTTCCGAGATCGCATTAAAAATGTCTTGGATGCTATTTTGAAAAAAATAGAAAAAAGTGCTAAAAGCGTGTAAAGGTTAACCCCAAGGAGAAGAAAAATCATGATTAAAAAAAGAAATCCTGCCTCGATAACGGTATTTCTTTCCCTAAGCTTTGTGCTGATTGCCGCCTTAATTCTTACTCTTACGGAATCGGCCAGGACAATAGCACAAAGATATTATATGCAAACAGCTCTTAACAGCGCCATGGAATCCTTATTTTCCGAATTTCACAGGCCTCTCTGGGAAAACTACCGTATCTATGCCTTGGAATATCGAGATGATACATTGTTGCAAGAGGAATTAGCTGAATTTATAAAACCTTACTGCGATGCAAAGAATCTCTTTCCGGCAAGGGTAGAAAAAAATGATTTTTCTTTCTCCGGAAGGGGAATTCTTACCGAACAGAATTATTTCGAAGAAGAAATACTCGAGTACATGCCCGCTCTTCTTACGAAGGATGCCATAGAATTCTTAGGAAAAAAGCAGAACGAAGCCGATGTACCCATTCTTCTTAATGATTTAGAAAAAAAAGAAAGGGAAGCGGACAGTATCCAACGTTTGCAGGAAAAGTATGCTTTAAATCATCACGATGTAGAGTATCTTGAGGATTGTATCAACGACATTGACCGGTATTGTAAAAACTCCGCTTCGTTTCATAGCAGTGCTCTATCCGATTTAAACGGAAATGATGCTTCAGGCTTTTTACATCATTCTTCCGCAGTACGCTCCAATCTGGAGTATCTGAAAAATACCGTATTCCGCTATGATGAGCGCGCTGAAATCCTGAAAGGGAAGGTCGGAGAATTGAGGCAAGACTTCGAAATGGAAAAAACGAATCTGGAGGAGGATGGAATTCAAGCTATTGAAGCCGAACTGAACAGCTATGATGCCTATATTAATGAAGGCGGAAATATCCGCCAAAAAATTGACAGTCTCCCCACAGTATCTGACAGCTTAATTTCCAACATCAAAAACATCGAGGAAAGTGTCAGTCGTTTCGAAGACTATATTCAGGAAGAAAAGCAAAGAAGAAGGCGGAAGAAAAGTAAAGATGAGGACGAGGAGGAAGAAGATGACGAACTTGACTTGCAAGCAGAAATTGATGCATTTTACAGAGACACCGCAGAGTCCTGGAAAACACTCTGCATGCCCGAATATACAGGCTCTGTCACAAAAATCAATAAAAAGAACAAAAAAATCCTGCAAGGGATACAGGACATGGGAAAGAAAAAGCTTTTGGAATTACTTCTACCAAAAGGACGAGCATGCCCAAGCACTGACGAAATCTATACCACTTCGTCCTTCCATACCACTTCTTCCGCAAACCCGCTGCAAGTGGGATTACTGGGAGAATACTCCCTCCGTTACTTTCATTCCTATCATAAGAAAGATACCAAAGAAACCCTTCCTTACAGCGGTTCTACGAATCTGGAGCTGGAATATTTACTCCATGGAAAGAAAAGCGACTACCAAAACCTTGCGGCAGAGGTCAATTCTCTTTTAGCAGTAAGAGAAGCCATGAACTTCATTCATATAGTCTTGAGTGAGGAAAAACGCCATGCAGTAGAGGAATTTGTATACAGCTTTCTTGCTGCTACTGCAAATCCTGTTGTAATTGCCGTTTTCAGTATTTTTGTCATCGGCGTATGGGCTTTTGCCCAGTCTGTTTTAGATGTAAAGCATCTCCTAAACGAAAAGAGAGTCCCCATGATGCATAGCATGGACTCTTGGGAGCTTTCCTTGAGTCATCTCCTTGATTTCCGATCTTACCTTGATACGGAAGAGGGAGGAAGCGAAGAAACCGGCCTATCCTACAAGGATTATCTTCGAGGCTTTCTTTTTACTAAAGGTCTTATAAATCAGGACAAAATAAATAACGCCATGCTAAGCTGCATGGAAAAGGATATCCAAAATACGGTAAGTGAAAAAGAAAGTTCTTTCCGTATAAAACAATGTCTTTATTATCTCTCTACCGACGCCGGAATCATGTCCAGACACAGTCTCTACCATAAAGGATTTTTGGAAATGATTGGTGTAAATCCCGGGAACTCCGGATACCGCTTCATTTTGCACTCCGACTATAAATATAAGAATCTCAGTCAATAAAGGAGGCCATATGAAATCCTATTCCGCTTCCATGACCGTCGAAGCCTCTTTCTCCCTAAGCTTATTCATTTTGGCCATGGTTATGCTTATGACACCGCTCTTAATTCTGAATCGAAGCATAAAAATATCTACTATTTTGGAAAAAAATGCCAGAGCGGTCAGTATGTATAAATATCTGGAGCACTACGGAGTAAAGAAAACAGCAGTAGGCGATGTCCCTCATATTGACGAAATCCTAAGTATAGGAGAAAGTGCGGTGGAGGATATCCTTCTCCCGGAGGCTCTGCAAATGGAAGGCATGCAAAATATACGCGCATGGAAATCGCATATTACAAAAGACGATATTCTCCTGGATTTAGAATATGAAGAGCTGATTCCTCTTTCCATAATCAATAAAAAATCTATTTATCAGGAAATCATCGCTCATAGAAGAGCCTGGATAGGAGTAAAGGGCGCAAGATGGGAAAAAGGAGAAGAGAAAGAGCAAAAAGAGGAGGAAATGGTCTTTGTCATAGACGGGCCTTCCTCTGTTTATCATAGAATGCGGGACTGCAGCTATATTTCCAATGATTTTTTAAGTGCAAGCCCAAGAAGAATAGACGGCAGTAATGCAAAATACGGCGGAAAGTTCTGTCCTTGCAAGAGCTGTAAACCCTCTTTGAACAGTGCTGTAGTTTATTATACGGAAGCCGGAAGAAGATACCACAGCACAACAGACTGTCCCGCCATGCGTTCCTCCGTCCATGAAATCCCTTTGTCTCAAGCACTTGCAGAAGGAAGACACCCCTGCCCAAGATGTGGAAGTTAGGGTTCATCGGAGAATTCTTTATATCTTCTCAAAACAAGTCTATCTTAAGGAGGTCACAATGGACTTTACGTTCATACTGCTACTTATTAGAGCCTTGCTTTTCTTTTCTTTTTTTTCATTGGCTGTTATATGGGATTTTCGAAAAGGGTTCCTCCCCGGACACCTGCTTCTATTTTTTCTAATTTGGGGAATTCCCTTTTATCTTTTTTCCCTTTGGAAAGATTATTTTCAAAACGGATTTAGCCTAAATCTTTCCTTCTTCTATAGCTTTTATCCCTTGGCATTTGCCTTTTTTATGCTGTTTTTTTCCAAGCTTTCAAAAGGTGCTTTGGGAATGGGGGATGCCTTATTTCTCCTCTGCTCTTCTTTGTATATGAACTATATGAGTTTTTTCTTCTTTTTCCTCTCAGGGCTTATTTGCTCCGCATTGATTTCTATTTTTCTTTCCCTCTATTATGCAATCGAGATACCGCTCGCTACCCGCACGCTACTCGTTAAGAATAAGATGTCTAAGGCTTCGACCTTACCACTTATGAAGAAGAAAAGAAAAAATCTCAAAAAAATCTCTTTCCCCTTTATTCCTTGTTTCATTCCCGGAGGAATTTATCTCTTCTCCCTCTTATTTTTTCGAACAGTCTAAAGGCATAAGATACTTAAACAATTTAAAGGCATAAGATACTTAAACAATTTAAAGGAGCCGATATGCATAGTATAGAAGCAAGTATTGTATTATTCATCACCTTTCTCTGCATTGTTTTCCTTCTGCAAAGTACCATTACGCTCCATAGTCTTATCAAGGAAAGAAGTGAAAAAGAATATAGCAGAGAACTGAAAAGCCACAGTCTTGGAAAAGAAAAAGATTTTTACAAGGTAGAATTGTACACTCGTTTCTTTTCTGTCGCAGAAGATCTCTTTCTCCGAAAAAACGAAGAAGACCTTCCTTCGGAAACAGAGTAGGTAAAAAGTCGTCCGCTTTGGAGATTCCCATAGAAGAAAGGAAATGTCATGTTCCAAAATTCTCTACAAATCGAAAAAGATCTGAGCCACAGTTATCTCTATCTCCATGAACAAGAGTGGAGAGAAGAGAATCATGAGCAAAAAATTATACAAAAATGTTCCATTTCCGGAACTCTTCCATTTCGATTAATTCAAGATGAGGAGGAAAATATATTTCAATACGACTTTTCTTCTTATGAAAGAATGACGGATTATTTTGCAGAAAGAAAAATGTCACTCTCCCATATCATCAGTCTATTCAAGTCCATCCACTGTACATTACTTCGATTGGAAGAATACCTTCTTTCCCCGGAAATCCTAGGTTTGGATACTGCCCTTATCATATATGACAGAGAAAATAATCTCTTTCTTTTTCCTCTTATCCCTTCCAAAAGTGAGGAATTGAATAAGGAAATCCGGCTTCTTATCGACTTTGTTGCAGAGCACCTCGATGAGACAGACGAAGAGGCCATTCTCTCCTCCTTTTTCCTGCAGCAGGAGAAAAAAAAGGAGCCTTTACAAATAAAACGGATTTTACAAATTTTACACATGCAGGAAGGAAAAAGAAGCAGTGCAAATATGGCTAGGGAGCACGCATTTTCTGATGGTAGAGAATGTCCGGATTGCTCCGAAAATCCCGAATCACTAAATAGCTCCTGCTTTGAATCAAACAATGCTTCTTCTCTTAACAAAAGGGACAATCAGGAAGTCTTGAAAGAAAGCATCCCCCTTTCCGGCTCTATAAAAGAATGGGATCTTTCTTCCTGTACTTACAATGAGTATATGAAGAGCATGAAGAATCCTTCCGATAATCCTGATTCTAAATTAGGGAACGAGTTTTCTTCTACAAATCTTCCCTTAACTTCTCAGGAAAATCCTCCAAAGCCCGAAAAAAGCTCTTTTCTTTTTTCCTTAAATAAGCTGTTTGTAAAAAAAGGAAAAAAAGAAAGCGAAAGAAATTCGGGTAAATCAGTAAAAGAAAAAGAAGAGAGCAACAAATCCTCCGAGCTCATAGCCCATGAAAAAAAGAAAGCGAAAAAGCAAGCTTTAAAAAAGTTTTTCCTCTGCCTTTTTCTCATGTTGCTCCTTCCCATTGTTCTTTATTTTTGGAAAGGTCTATCTCTTTTACAAGAATACCTCCCCTTCCTTCTTTTAATCGAAGCGGCAGCCCTGCTTTATGGCAGTTTGGATCTTCTTAGCGGACTTTTTTCCCGTAATTTTTCGGAACAAAAAAGGGACTTGCTTTAAGTTTAGGAATCCGCTCTACGGTCTCCCCTTTTAAATACTTGTAGAAATGCTATACTGAAAAATATATTCATCGAAACGGGAGGTCACTATGGAACAATTTGATTTGGTAACGAATAAGCTGAAAGAACTGGATATCGCCTATGAAGTAGTAGATCATCCGCCTGCATTCACTACGGAAGAAGCGGACAGATACATTGAAGGTAAAGAAGGCGTTCGAACAAAAACCATGTTCTTGACAAATAAAAAGAAGAATAAGTTCTATTTAGTTATTATGGATGAGGCAAAACGCTTAGATATGAAGCTTTTCAGAGAACTTGTTGAAGAAAGCCAAATCAAAATGGCTTCAGAAGAACATCTTCATACAAAAATGCTACTCCCCCCCGGTACCGTCTCCCCTTTTGGGCTATTGAACAATAAAGAACACGATGTACAAGTTTATATTGATGAGGAAATCGTTCCGGAGGAAATAGTCTGTTTTCACCCCAACACCAATGAGAAAACGTTATTTTTAAAAACGACGGATTTGTTCCGCTTTCTGGAGGAAATAGGTCAACCGGCACATGTGGTTTTACTCTAAGAAAAAGGGCTGTAAAAAATAAAAGCCTATTTTTTTACAGCCCCTTAAACTTTCCTTCCGCCACTTTCCCTATTTTCACCGTATTGCGATTTTCTTTTGCTTCATATAGCATTTGATCTGCCAGAAGCATCAGAGATTGTACCGTAGTTCTTTTAAAATAGCCACCTATACTCAAAGTAATCTGTGCTTCGGGGCATTCGGGAATCACCGCCTTTTCCACCCTCTTGCAGATTTTAGATATTTTCTTCCGAAAAGCCTTCTCCGTAATTTGCGGAAAACAAAGTAAAAACTCATCTCCGCCATAACGCACCAAAATATCACTTCTTCTGACGCAGGAATAAATCTCATTAACTGCAATCTGCAAAGCCTTATCCCCTATGGCATGCCCATAAGTATCATTGATTTCTTTAAAGCGATCTACATCTATCATGGCAAGCGCCTGATGTGTTGTTCTTTTCAGCTTCTCATCATAGTACTTTCTATTCCACGCTTTAGTTAAACTGTCTTTATAAAGCTCCGCATTAAACCGAGACATTTTCTCAATAAAGCCGGTCCGCCCCGGTGTTCCTATCAACAGGGACTTTTCCATAGTACTGACCATCTCCACCACAAGCGGTCTCTTTCCATATTCCATATACTGTGCAATAATAAAGTAGATATTTTGTTTTAAAAATTCAAATTTTGAAGCCTTACTTTTCTCTTCAAAGGCTTTTTTCATAATACATTGTTGACATTCCCCGTAGCGATTCCATGGCACTGTGCACATGGGTTCTTCCGCTATGACTTTGCCTTTATCGTCAAACCCTACTACCAACCTTGTCCTCGGATCAATGACTCTGATAACATCAAAAGCGGAGGATAACTCCTCCAGTCTTTCTTTTAAAGCATCATAATCCTTGAGCCTCCATCGATTCGTCAATCCTTCCGGTATCTCCATTTTCTGTCCTTCCTAAGCAAGCAATTCCTTAAAATAGTCTACTCTAGTCTATCTCTTCCGTCCTCTTTTTTAAGTTATTTTCAAAAAAGGGCTGACTTTCTTCTGTAATCATGGTCAATTTATTCATATTCAGGGTATGAATTCCTAATATTACTTTTTCTTCAAACTCCGTATCATGAGAGCGTACTAAAACATAGCGCTTCCACACATAGTTTTTATTCTTAACAAGTGGCGCAGGCGAAGCCTGAGACATCTTGTTTTTATCTTCACATCTAAAATAAGAAAGCAAATATCCTTCTTCTGCACCTCCTACTCTTTCCCACATATCTTCAGGGTTTAAAAACTCCCAACAACGCTTTCTGTCATCAGGATGTAAATTTGTCGCAATATATTTTCTCACTTCTTCCGCTATATTCTCGCTTTTTTTCATCTTTTCATACGGCTTGCAAATATATATCGGAAGCAAAGTATTCTTTTTCAAGTCCATGAGTAAAACCATGTCGTAGAGAGAATATAAGGGACGCAAGGTATCATTCAAATCCCTAATCTTCTGAAATACCAGATTGTAGGACAAAATAACAAACCAAAACAGATATAGAAAGGTTTCCTCGATGCCGCACACCAGTCATACCTGTAAATGGCAGTGCTGTCCTTCGGAAATAAAGTCCATAGACTCCACTTCTTTCGACCGCTTAGCTATCGCCATGATTTCTCGCAAGCGTTCTGCAAGAAAAATACGGTTTATATTCAAAGTATCCTGAAAATGCTGCACTCCCGAATACCCTATAGCTACAATGTTATCGCGGTAGGGCTTTGTAAAATTAAGATGGACAAGTACTCCGTTTTTTTCAGAGCATATGGATATCGGAATAACGGTTTCAAAGCCGTAAATAGTCGGCGAATTATCTAAACGTTCCAAAACAAAGGGAGTCGGACTGATAATATTCACAAGCCCCACCTTATCATAGAGAATATTCTCCTGACTGTTTTCCACTCCATTTTTCCGAATCAACTCGCAAAGCCAATTCTCCATAGGTTCCGGTCTTCCAAAGTAATATCCTTGCAGACGTTCACAACCCGCCTGCTTCAGAAAGAGATACTGTTCCTCCGTTTCAACACCCTCCGCAACCGTATGAATACCGATTTCCTTCGCCATATACAAAATGGAAGAAATAATGATAAGCGATTTCTTTCCCATGTCACTTAAAAAGCGCATATCTATCTTAAAGGTATCAAACTCGAATTCCTTTAGAAGATTTAGGGAAGAATATCCGGAACCGAAATCATCCATCCAAACCTGATAGCCCAGCTCATGCATCTTCTTTACCACATGCTTCATATAGCCTTCGTTATGCATAACCACAGACTCGGTGATTTCAATGTGCAAAAGAGATTTCGGAACCGCATACTCATTTACAATTTCTTCCAGCTGATCCAGAAAATCTCCTAAATTAAAATCCAGACGCGAAAAATTCAAAGATACCGGAAAAACGATTTCTTTGCTTTTCAGGCGCGCTCCTATATTCTTACATATTTCCCGGAAAACATAAAGGTCTAAAAAGTGAATTTTTAATATTTTTTCTAAAATCGGAATAAAAACACCCGGGTAAATCATGCCATACTTGGGGTCAAGCCAACGAGAGAGGGCTTCAGCACCGCAAACCCTCTTTGATAAACCACGCACATTAGCTTGAAGATATACTTTAATCCATTTCTTGGAAATGGCCTCCTCCGCGTGGGCTTCAATATGCTTTTCTAATTCTAAACGGGCAAGGTCCTTCTTCTCTTGCTTAGAATGTGTATAGCTGCGAATTCCCTTCTTTACCGCTTCTTTATTCTGATATTGCTCCATTAGAATTCCCCAGACAAACTACTTCGCTATATAGAACTTCGTCTGAAAGAGGAAAAAAATAAGCCAAAATCATGTGTTTACACGGGATATTAAATCTTTGATAACTTCTCCGGCAATGATAAAGCCGCAAACCGGAGGAACAAAGGCTACCGAACCCGGAATACTTTTTTTTCTTCCGCTCAGCGTACCCTTCTTTTGGCAAAAAGAGCTTTCATCTTCATTTTCAAGCTTAAAAGGAGTTCCGACTTCTTGTTCATCTACGGAATCCGTTTGCTTTACCTCTTCAAAACGAAAAGAGGGCTGCTTTGGTTTTTCCTCGGAATAGACTACTTTCAGCTTTGCAATTCCCCTCTTTTTACATTCTCTTCGCATCACCTTCGCCAAGGGACATACTTTGGTTCGGTAAATGTCCTCCACCTTAAAGGCAGTCGGATCCAGCTTGTTTCCTGCCCCCATAGCACTGATAATCGGAACTTTATAGCATTCCGCTTCGCTTACGAGAGTAAGTTTTGCCGTAATAGTATCCACACAATCAACGACATAATCATAATCTGAAAAAGAAAAACGCTCTTTATTGTCAGGTAAATAAAAGCAGGGGAAGGCATGCACCTCACACTCAGGATATATAGCGTGAATTCGCTCCGCCATGACTTCCACTTTGCTTCTTCCTATGGTATCTTTTTTCGCTATAATTTGTCGATTTATATTGCTTTTAGAGATAAAATCATTATCCACAATATCAATCCTGCCAACACCGGTTCTGGCCAAAGCCTCCACAACATAGCCGCCGACTCCCCCGACTCCAAAGACAATAACCTTGGAGGCTTTCAGCTTCTCCATAGCCGTCTTCCCCAGCAACATTTCCGTTCTTGAAAATTCTTCCGACATTCTTTCTCCGTTTCAGTCCTTGTGCATATTCTCCCGACGTCCTCTCCTGTTTCGGTCTTTATGCATATTCTCTCGATATTCTTACTCCGTTTCCGCCTATGCGCTCTTCCACTGATACAATGATTTTTTCAAACGTTTCCCAAGCCAAAAAGCCAGGAAAACTTTAATACAATCAGGAATAATAAAGGGAAGTACCCCGACAGAAAGCGCCTTATAGAAGGACAGGGACATAAGTCTTTGAAGCCATGCCGTTCCGAGAATATAGCAAAGAAGCATACCGAAAAAGAAAAAGAGAAACTGCATAATAAGCTTTTTAGGAAATAGCTCCATACCTAAACCGCCGAGATAGCTTAAGAAAATCATGCCTATAAGATAACCGCCGGTAGGGCCTAAAAGTTTTTCTAAACCTGCTCCATAATTGGAAAATACAGGCAATCCGCAAATTCCTAAAAGCAGATACAGAAGATAAGCCAAAGTGGATAAATTCTTCCCTAAAACAGTAGCGGAAAGGCATACAGAAAAGGTTCCCAGAGAAATCGGTACCGGCCCTATAGGAATCGATATGGGAGACAAAACAGCCATCACTGCAGTCATAAAAGCCGGGATAACAATCTCTTTTATTTCCATCTTTTTTTTCATCATATTTTTTTCCTTTTCTAATATCTAAAACCGCAGGCTTCCAGATAACTGAGCAGCCACTCGCCTTCTCCGGAAAATTCCACTTTTCCCGCTCCGGCAGGAATAAAAAAACTGTCTCCCTGTTTTGCAGGAAGAAAATCCTCCGAAAGCGAAGAAAGCTCTTTTTCCCTATTCCCCTTTTTTTGACGGATTGTGCCGCTTCCCGCTATCAAAATAGCGGAAAGAAAGCTATCTTCGGATACTTCTTTTTGATACGTTTTTCCTCGGGAAACTGTAATTCGATCCACTGTGAAATACGGGCAGGAAGCTAAATGTTGTTCCTGAACCATTGCTTCCTCGGCTCTCTTACACTGCATAACCTCCAGTGCTTTTTCTATATGAAGCTCCCGTTCTTTTCCGTTCTTATCTTTTCTTCCGTAGTCATACACGCGGTAAGTCAGATTGGAATTCTCTTGAATCTCTATAAGTAAGATTCCCGCTCCTATAGCGTGCACGGTTCCGGCAGGAATAAAGAAGACATCTCCCTTTTCAACAGGAACCTTCCGAAGCAAATCCGTAAGACGTTTCTCTTCTATAGCCTTCCGAATTTCCTCTTTTGTATAATCCCTCTCAAAGCCGAAATATAGAAAAGCCCCTTCTTCTCTTTCCAAAATCACCCAAACTTCCGTTTTCCCAAGCTGTCCCTCCTGAGCCATGGCATAAGCGTCATCCGGATGAACCTGAACAGACAGAGGCAGTTTCGCATCAATAAGCTTAATCAGAAGGGGAAATTCTTGAAATTGATTTCCCAAAGTCCCC
The DNA here is from genome assembly GCA_963531555.1 of uncultured Oribacterium sp. Taxonomy (GTDB): domain Bacteria; phylum Bacillota; class Clostridia; order Lachnospirales; family Lachnospiraceae; genus Oribacterium. The sequence continues at coordinate 771 of CAUSIX010000006.1, read as the reverse complement.
TTTGCTTCAGGATGCTTCTCCAAATACTCAGGCAGACTGCAATTTCCTCCGGCAAGTAGAACTTCACTCTCTCCATCTTTATGGCAGGAAAGAACCCAGGCCTCCGCAAGCGGAGATCCGGAAAATTCAATATGATACCTTGTTTTTAAGCTTTCTCCTCCCCAAAGATAATCCTTGCACTTTGCTTTCAGACGATACACTTCCATTTTTTCCTTCACTTTCTTTCGTCTTATTTTGCCTTTCTTTGATTTTTTTCGTCTTGCTTTCGCCTTTTTTGATTTCTTTCGACTTATTTTGGCTTTTTTGATTTCGTCTTGTATTGCCTTTTTTAATTTCGTCTTGTATTACCAAAACAAACTACGGAATGACACCCGGACCGTTTTCACTCTCCGATTCCTCTGCATCATCTCCCGGTCCCGGAAGGTTATCCCCGGGTCCTTCGGCAGCACTGCTTCCACTGTTTCGCAAAGGAAGTTTTCTTACTCTGTTGATTGCTTTTTCGAGCTGTTGCTTTAAAGAAGCACTATCGGATGCTCCCTCCAAGTCTTTTAAACGAGCTATAGCTTCCGAAAGTAACGTCTCCGTATCCCCGTCACGATATTCCAGACTTTGTAAAGTACTAAGAGAGGAAAGGAAAGCTTCCCTTTTAGCATTTTTGCCACTTTCTTCCTTACTCTCCTCCTTCGAATGAGCGCTTTCTTCCTTTTCTTTCAAATAAGCATTAATCTCATCTTCTCGCTCATCTTCTATCTTTAGAAATTCCTTTTGCTT
>CAUSIX010000005.1:0-16690 GCA_963531555.1 uncultured Oribacterium sp. | reverse complement strand
TCAGTCTTACACGATAACAACAGACTGTTCATGTTGAGGTAATCACTTACTTTCAAATCTGGACTCAAAAGATATATTAGTGCTGAGTTTCCAATGAAAAAGAAGAAGCCATTTTGAATGCTTTGAAGTGTTTTAAGATGTCGGAATGTTAAGTTTATACATTAATATCCTGGAGGAAAATGATGAATCTCAATAATATAAATAAATTATCTTATTATTGTTCCGAAAGAGAAAATCAATTTTTTGATAGAAAAAGTTCCAGAATTAAACCGATAGACATACTAAAGCATTTAGTTGCATTTGCCAATGCTGAGGGAGGGCAACTGGTTATAGGGATTGAAGATGACGGAACAGTTACGGGATTTAATTATAAGGGCGCTCATGTAATTGATGAGTATAGAAATATATTTTTAACTGAATTAAGAGAAACCCCTATAAATCCAAGATTTGATGTTCTGGATGTGAGAAATAATAGAAATGAGGATGATAAGATATTAATTATTTCTGTAGAAGTCTCTTCAGATAGGGTAGTAAAATCGTATGATGGCAAGGTTTTCCTTAGGCAAAATGATAAATCCAAAGAATTAAATTTCGAGCAGATTCTTCAGTTGCAGTACGATAGGGGACAGAGATACTTTGAGGATGAAATCGTTCAATTGTCAAGTTTGGATGATTTAGATGATACTCTAATTAATGATTATAAGGATATTATGGATATTTCTGAACTTTCCAGTGAAGAAGTATTAAAAGCAAGAAACTTACTGATAGATGGGAAATTAACCAATGCAGGAATTCTGCTTTTTGGTAAAAATCCATCAAAGTTTTTACCGCAAGCAAGACTAAGGGTTATTAAGTATAACGGAATGCACCAAATGGTTGGAACCGAAATAAATATTATAAAAGAGAAAACATTTGATGGAGCAATTCCCAATATTATTAGAGAATCAAGAGATTTTATAAATACGCAATTAAGAGATTTTCAATATCTGGATAAAGATGGAAAATTTAAAATAATGCCAGAATATCCGGAGTTTGCATGGTTTGAAGGCATAGTTAACGCTTTGACACACAGGAATTACTCGATTCGAGGAGAACATATTAAGGTGCTGATTTTTGATGATAGATTAGAAATCCTAAGTCCGGGACTATTACCCAATATTGTGACCATTGAGAATATATTGAGTCAAAGATACTCGAGAAATCCAAGGATTGCCAGAACGTTATGTGAATTCGGTTGGGTAAAAGAAATGAATGAAGGTGTTAAGAGAATTTATTCTGAAATGGAAAAGTTGTTTTTAAAGAAACCAAAGTATTCTGAACCAAATAGTAATGTCCTTCTTGTCTTGGAGAACAATATTTTAAATAGAACGATGAGAACAGTAGATAAAATAAAAAATATGATTTCAGAAGAAAAGTTTGAAAAATTAAATGGAGATGAAAAAGTAATCTTGCATTTTATGTATAATAGCGGAGAAAAAATGACTACTAAAAAAGCAATTGAACTTGTTGAAAAAGGGTCTACCTTCTGTAGAAAGTTACTTAAAAATCTTGCGGATAAAGATTTATTAGAATGGCATGGAACCTCACAGAATGATCGTACGCAGCACTATACACTCAAATTCTAATTTTAAAAATAATTGGTTAAAAGAGTTGAGAAGAACGCAGAAGAGTTGAGAAGAACGCAGAAGAGTTGAGAAGAGCGCAGTAGAGTCGAGAAGAACGCAGAAGAGTTTTGAGAAGAACGTAGAAGAGTTGAGAAAAACGCAGAAGAGTTGAGAAGAACGTAGAAGAGTTGAGAAGAACGTAGAAGAGTTGAGAAGAACGCAGAAGAGTTGAGAAGAACATACATGGATTTGGACAATAGTGAGCATATCGAAATATCTGCCTTATCTACCTACCGAGGAACAGTTGAAGCAAGAAACCGAGCGGCAGAAAGCGGTTTTCTATATGCAGCATCCCCTTCAAATAGGGAAGACGGTGAGAACAATGAGTAATGAGAGAAAACAGAGCAAACTGGACGAACTGATTCAGAAGTACTGCCCGGAGGGGGTCAGTTATATTTCCATAAAAGATTTGATAAAACAAAAATCTATTTGTACAATAACGCCTTCGTTCAAAATTAAAAGAAATGACTATAAGGAAAGTGGTTCGGTTCCTATTATATCTCAGGAACAGGAATATATTTCTGGATATTGTGAAAGAAGTGATAATAATATTACTCAGAAAAATTATGTTTGTTTCGGAGACCATAGCGAACACATCAAATATGTCGACTTTGCATTTGTACAAGGTGCAGATGGCCTAAAAATAATGCACACAAACGAGAATATTATTCTTGCTCGATACCTCTATCATACGGCGCTTGCATACTACAAACGCCATGACAACTATGAGAGGCATTTCAAGTATTTTGGCGATACTGCCATTCCGTTACCACCTCTTGAGGTGCAGAGTGAAATTGTCCGTATTCTGGACAATTTCACGGAGCTTACAGCGGAGCTTACAGCGGAGCTTACAGCGGAGCTTATAGCGAGAAAGAAGCAGTATGAGTTTTATCGGAATAAGCTACTGACCTTCGGCGATGCCCAAGAGGGAGCAACAAGTAATGTTGTACGGAGGGCATTGGGCGAGGTTTGCTATATTTCTGCGGGAGGAGATGCTCCCAAAGATTCAATGTCAAAGCAGAAAACTGAAAAGTATTCTGTTCCGATTATCAGCAATGGAATCGGAGAAAATGCACTGTACGGGTATACGGATTCAGCAAAGATTGAAGAACCTGCGGTAACTGTAGCAGCAAGGGGAACTATTGGATACGCAGAATATAGAGATTATCCCTTTTACCCAATCATTCGTTTGCTTACCGCCATTCCAAAGGATAAGACAGTTGTAAATACTAAGTATCTTTATTACTGCCTGCAAGGAAAGCGGTATAGCATTCCAATGGGAGGTATTCCTCAACTGACGGCTCCAGAACTGAAAAAAGTGGAAATTCCTATTCCGTCGCTGGATGTGCAAAATCGTTTAGTAGATGTTCTCGACAACTTTGATGCCATCTGCGCTGACTTGAACATCGGTCTCCCTGCCGAGATTGAAGCAAGGCAAAAGCAGTACGAATACTATCGAGATGCTCTCTTGACTTACGCCGCAACCAGCAAGACAATCTTTACAGACAGACAGACAGACAGACAGACAGGCAGACAGACAGACAGACAGACAGACAGACAGATGAATTCAGTGCGCTGATTCGGCTGCATCAATATGTTTTTGGAGTTGTTTATGTTACATTGAATATGATTTCTGAAAACCATGATAGTAAAAGAAAGCCTATCACAAGTGGAAACCGAGAAGTGGGCGAATATCCTTATTATGGAGCTTCTGGTATTGTTGATTATGTAAGTGGATATATTTTTGATGGTGATTATCTGCTTATTTCTGAGGATGGAAACAATCTGATAGCGAGAAGCACCCCGATTGCGTTCTCTATTTCGGGGAAAAACTGGGTGAATAACCATGCACATGTGTTGAAGTTTGACTGCTATGTAACGAGACGATATGTCGAGTTTTACCTAAACTCCATAGACCTTTCCCAGTACATTTCTGGTGGAGCACAACCTAAATTAAATCAAAAAAACCTTAATGCAATCCCCATTCCGCTTCCTTCCATTAAAGAGCAGGAACGCATCGTAGGGATTCTCGACCGCTTTGATGCTCTTTGCAATGACCTGACTTCCGGCTTGCCCGCCGAAATGGAAGCACGAACAAAGCAATACGAATATTATCGAGATAAGCTGCTGACTTTTCAGCAAAAATAAAGACACAAGGAGGACACCGCATGAGCACTTACAACATCATTGCCGCAAGCAATGAGAGTACTGTAGTTGCGGAATATACACCGGAAAGCTCACGCTCTGACAGCTTCCAGAGCGAAGAGGCTCTGGAAAAGGAATTCATCCGATTGCTGACCATGCAAGGGTACGAGTATCTTGCGATTCATGATGAGAACGGTCTGATTTGTAACCTTAGAAGACAGTTGGAGATTTTGAATGATTATGCTTTTACCGACAGTGAGTGGAAGCGGTTCTTTACGGAGATTCTTGCTAATGCGAACGAGGGTATCGTAGAGAAAAGCCGCACCATGCAGACAGATCATGTGAAGGTGCTTCGCAGGGATGATGGAAGTTCCAAGAATATTCAGCTTATTGACAAAAAGAATATTCACAATAACCACCTTCAGGTCATTAACCAGTATGAAGAATCCGAAGGTAAGCACGATACACGCTATGATGTGACCATTTTGGTCAATGGTCTGCCTCTTGTCCATATAGAGCTGAAACGCCGGGGCGTTGCCATCCGGGAAGCCTTTAACCAGATCAAACGCTATCAGAGAGACAGCTTCTTTGCGGCAAGCGGCTTATATGAGTATGTGCAGATTTTTATCATCTCTAATGGAACGCACACCAAGTATTACTCCAATACCACCCGGAACAGTCATATCAAGGAGATGGGAGAATCGGCAAAGCAGAAATCGAAGAAAACCAGCAATAGCTTTGAGTTTACTTCCTTTTGGGCAGACGGCAACAATAAGGTGATTTCCGATTTGATTGATTTTACAAAAACCTTTCTTGCCAAGCATACGATTCTGAATGTACTGACCAAGTATTGTGTTTTTACGACAGAGGATATCTTGATGGTGATGCGTCCCTATCAGATTGCGGCGACCGAGCGTATCTTGAACCGTATCGAGGTATCCACCAACTACAAGAAGATGGGAACTCCGGATGCAGGAGGATATATCTGGCACACCACGGGAAGCGGAAAAACGCTGACCTCCTTCAAGACAGCACAGCTTGCCTCCGCACTTCCTTATGTGGACAAGGTTTTGTTCGTGGTTGATAGAAAAGACCTGGACTATCAGACCATGAGAGAATATGACCGCTTTGAAAAAGGCTCTGCGAACAGCAATGCTTCTACCAGAATATTGCAAAGACAGCTTGAAGACAGAGACGAAAAAGGCGCCTATCACCAGTATAAAATTATCATCACGACCATCCAGAAGCTGGACAACTTTATCACGAAGAATAAGGGACATGAGGTATTTGGAAAGCACGCGGTTATTATCTTTGATGAGTGTCACCGCAGTCAATTCGGAGAGATGCACGCTAAAATCATCAAGGCATTTAAGAATTATCACCTGTTTGGATTTACCGGCACGCCGATTTTCGCCGCCAATGCAGGAAAAGGAAAGCACATGGATTTGCTGACGACTCCGCAGACCTTTGGCGACCAGCTCCACACCTACACTATCGTGGATGCCATAAATGACGAGAATGTGCTTCCGTTCCGTATTGATTATGTGAATACGGTCAAGGAAAAAGAGAATATTAAGGACAAAAATGTTTCTGCAATCGATATTGAACGGGCGATGGGCTCACCGAGACGTATTCAAGAAATTGTAAAATACATTCTGGAGCATTTTGATCAGAAAACCAAACGAAACAGCTACTACGCCCTGAAAGGGAAACGTATGGCCGGCTTCAATGCGATATTTGCTGTTAGCGCCATTCCTATGGCAATGAAGTATTATAAAGAGTTCAAAAAGCAGATAGCCGAAAACCACCACCAGTTTACGATAGCAACGATTTTCAGTTATTCTGCAAATGAAGAGGATCCGGAAGATGTCTTGCAAGAGGAAGGCTTTGATACCGATGCCCTGGACCAAACTTCCCGCGACTTTCTAGATAGTGCAATTAAGGATTACAATGCTACGTTCAACACGAACTTTGATACCTCTTCCGACAAGTTTCAGAACTACTACAAAGATTTGTCTATGCGAGTGAAGAACCGTGAAGTGGATTTGTTGATTGTTGTAAATATGTTCCTCACGGGTTTTGATGCCACAACGTTGAATACGTTGTGGGTGGATAAGAACCTCAAAATGCATGGACTGATTCAAGCCTATTCCCGAACCAACCGTATCTTAAATTCTGTTAAGACCTACGGTAACATTGTCTGCTTCCGGGATTTACAGAAGGCTACGGATGACGCCATCGCTCTCTTTGGGGATAAGAATGCAAGCGGTATTGTTCTTCTCAAGAGCTTCAACGATTACTGGAACGGCTACGAGGATAACCACGGGAAATACCATCCGGGCTATGTTGACTTGCTTGAAAAGCTGGAAACAGAATTCCCTCTTGGTACGCCGATTGTCGGAGAACAGGCAGAGAAGGACTTTATCAAGCTGTTCGGTGCCATCCTCAGCATGAGAAACATTCTTTCGTCCTTTGACCAGTTTATCGAAATGGACAATGTTGCCGAACGGGATTTACAGGATTATCAGAGTATCTACCTTGACCTCTACGACAAGTACCGTAGAAAAGAAGATGCTGAAAAAGAGGATATAACGGATGATATTGAATTTGAAATCGAGCTAATCAAGCAAGTGGAAATCAATATCGACTACATCTTGATGCTGGTTGAAAAATATCACGACGGTAACTGTGAAGATAAAGAAATTCTCTCTTCTATCCGTAGAGCAGTTGACGCAAGTATGCAACTACGTAGCAAGAAGGAGCTTATCGAAGCATTTATCAGTCATGTCAATGTGGATACGCAGGTTACGACAGACTGGCGACGCTTTGTTCTGAAGCAGGAAGAGAATGATTTGACGAATATTATCACAAGTGAAAAGCTAAAAGAGGAAGAAACCAGGAGATTGGTTGAGAATACATTCCGTGACGGGGTGTTCAAGACGACAGGAACAGAGATTGATAAGCTCATGCCCCCGGTTTCCCGTTTCGGTGGTGGCGGCAGAACGCAGAAAAAGAAAGGTGTAATCGAAAAGCTGAAAGCTTTTTTCGAGAAGTACTTCGGGCTTGGCATTTCTGAATTCCGGGTAGAGGAGCAGGAAAAAACTGTAGTTTATGAGGCAGGGACGAACTATCCCATGGCAGCAGAGGAATCTGTACCTTATGGCGTAAAAGACAATTAATTAATTCTCGAGTTAAAGGCAATCATCCGTAAAAAGTTGGCTGCTTTTGGCTTATGACAAGTGGTGAAGGTGAAGCCGGAGGCATCTTGTCCATGGGAAGTATCGTGAACAAAGCGCAGAAGTTATCATTATGGGAAAGATGAAAAAAACGTGAAAATGCTTGATGAAATAATTATTAAATTGTATCCTCAATCAAACAACAAAGTTGAAACTTTGAGTTCCCATACGGGCGACTGTGCATTGACTAAGGATTTCGCATTGGCATAGACGATGAATAAGGTAGACTATGAGTAGAGGAGAAAACTGGAATAGAGGAGAAGAAATGGGAGATAAGAATCGGGAAAAAATGGAAGATAAGAAGCAGGAAGACAGAGAGATACAAAAGGAGAACAAATCTCACAAGAGGAAGAGACAAGGTTTTGTTCATTATCTTATTCCCACAGTTTTATTTATTTCTATGTTGGTTTTCGGCGGACTGTTTCTTCATGACTTTTTAGAATATAAGGCGGCGAAGGACGAGTACACAGCACTCGAAGAGCATATTGTGGTTAAGCAGGAAACTATAGAGGAAAAGAAAACGGAAGAAGAAAGTAAGACGGAAGAGGAAGTTGAAGAATCAACAGAGGCGGAAGAACCGGTAGATATTGCCCATCCCGATTTTCAGATTGATTATGATGCTTTAAAGAAAATCAATGGTGATTTTACGGCGGTAATTTATATTCCGGCTTTGCAAATCAGTTATCCTGTGGTGAGCAGTAAAGATAATGCGGATTATTTGCATAAGACCTTTGAAGGAAAGAATAATTTTTCGGGTGCCATTTTTCTGGACTCTAATGCCAAAGGCTCCTATGATCACAACAATACCTTTATCTTCGGGCATAATATGAAGAACGGTACGATGTTCGGGAAACTGAAGGATTTTTTGCGAAATGGGGATTTAGCCAACTCCAATCCCTATATTTTTCTTTGTAGACCGGATGGGATTTTCCGCTATAGGATTTTTGCTTATTATCTGACGAATACCTCCAGTGAAATTTATGATGATTTTGAAGGAGAAGACGGCTATGATCGATATATTCGTCTTGTTAGAAGGCTTTCTTCTTACCGAAATTATCCGGAAGGTGCGATTGATTTTGGCTCCCGACCAAATTTGATTACGCTTTCGTCCTGCTCCGGAACGAGCTGATGAGATCTGCGCTTTATTGTACAGGCGGCATGGGAAGAAAAGTACTAGGGAAAACGTTTACATAGAGTAAAAAACGATTCTCGGAATGAGATTGTTTTTGCATAAGTTTCATCATTCAATGCTGAGATGGGTATAGTCTATACCTATAGCAAACTATATAGAATAAGAATTAGACAAGAAGAAAAAAGATGATTATAATCCCAAAATGTTCACAGTGTTTCCGGGTGGTACTCCAAGGCTGTGGATATAGAGGGATTATTTTTTTAAGCATTTCGGTCTTCATAAGAGCAAGACAGTTTTTAACAAGAGGAAAAAAGACCGGACAGGAAGACAGGATAGATAGAGCCGGAGGAAAATATGGCTATTATTGAATTAAAAAATATCGTAAAAACCTTTCCTTCGGAGAAAGTCGGGGAGGGTGTTCACGCAGTAAGGGATGTCAGCTTGGCGATTGAGGAGGGAGATATCTTCGGTATTATCGGATACTCCGGTGCGGGTAAATCCACCTTGGTTCGTTGCATCAATCTCTTGGAAAAACCGACAAGCGGAGAGGTTATCGTAGAAGGGAAAAACATTACCGGCTATTCGGAAGCAGAGCTTAGAGCTGTACGACGAAGAATGGGTATGATTTTCCAGCATTTCAACCTTTTAAATTCTGCGAATGTGTTTGAAAACGTGGCGGCACCGCTTAAAAATCAAGGAAAACTTTCCGGAAAAGAAATAAAGGAAAGAGTGGAGGAAATGCTTCGACTGACAGGTTTGGAAGACAAGGAAAGAGCCTACCCTTCACAGCTATCCGGCGGACAGAAGCAAAGAGTGGCCATCGCAAGAGCCCTGGTGGGAAGACCTAAGATTCTTCTTTGTGATGAGGCGACTTCCGCATTGGATCCGAATACCACAACGCAGATTATCGAACTGCTCCGCTCCTTACAGGAAAAGCTGAGGCTTACGGTAGTGATGATTACCCATCAGATGGAAGTGGTGAAAAGCATTTGCAATAAGGTAGCTGTGATGGAGGAGGGAAAGATTGTAGAGGAAGGAAGCCTTGTTGAGGTATTTTCCGAACCGAAGTCCAGCATTACGAAGGAGTTCCGCGAGAAAACGCTATACCGGAAAGAAGCTGTTGCCCTTGCTGAAAAGAACAAGAGAAATCTCTATGAACTTACCTTTATTGGAGAGAAGGCCAATGACCCGGCTATCATGGATCTGGTTCGAAACTACCCCGTAGAAGTATCCATCCTCTTCGGAAATATCGAAATTCTTTCCGCTGTACCCTTTGGAACTCTTACAATCGATATGAAGGGAGAGGGAAAGGACATTTTGGACGCGGTAGCCTATCTAAAGAGCAGAGAAATCAAGGTAGAAGAGCTTGGCGGGCAAAAGCTTGCAGGACAAAAGTTTGATGGAGAGCACCCTTTGCAAGGGGAGGAATCTGTTAGCAGGCAGAGTCCGGATAACGCTCTAAAGCCGGAGGAGGAAGATAAGGAGAGAAAGGAGGACAAAATATGGAATGGCTAAACAGTATGTTTCCGAATGTAGCTAAGCTTTGGCCTTATATTGTGAAATCCTTGAATGAGACGCTTATCATGGTCAGCATCTCCGGTGTCTTTGCGGCGCTACTGGGCGTTCCCTTGGGCATCGTCCTTGCGGTAACAAAGAAGGGAGAGCTTTTATCTTTCCCGACGCTCTACTCCATTCTTTCCAAGATTGTGAATACGGTGCGTTCTATTCCCTTCGTCATCTTGATTGCATCCATTCCTTGGCTTGTTCGTGCCATTGTAGGAACGACAATAGGAATGAAGGGAGCCATTGTTCCTCTGATTATTGCCTGCATTCCCTTTATGGCGAAGCAGACGGAGCTTGCGCTCCAAAGCATTGATAAGGGAGTGATTGAGGCATACCGCGCAATGGGATTTTCGGAAATCGCTATCATTTTCAAAGTCATGCTGAAGGAAGGATTTTCCGCCATCATTCAGGCGGTGACCATTATGCTGGTCGGTCTTATCAGTTATTCGGCGGTAGCCGGATCGGTAGGCGGCGGCGGACTCGGAGACTTTGCCATCCGTTACGGCTATGGGCAAAATAAAACCGATGTCATGTTTCTAACGATAGTCATCATGCTTGTCATGGTGTTCTTCGTACAATGGGTGGGAGACAGCTTAAGTAAGTTGGTAAGCCACCGATAAAAGTACTATATACAGTTTTGTTTAGAGGAGAGAGGATTATGAAAAAAAGAATTTTAGCATTAGGACTTACCGTAGCACTTGCTGCGGCATCTTTAGCGGCATGCGGCGGTGCAAGCACAAAGACTACAGAGAAGCAAACGGAGGCAGGAACAGAGAAAAGCAGTGAGAAGGCAACAGAAGCTGCAAAGGAAGAAAAGGCGGATTCCGGGGAGCTTCGCACCTATAAGCTCGGTGTAAACGGTTCCGACCACGAGGAGTGGGAGAAGGCAAATGAGCTTCTTGCAAAAGACAATATTAAGCTCGAGATGGTAGAGTTCAGCGATTATGTTAAGCCGAATGAAGCTCTGGAGGACGGCGAGATTGATTTAAATGCTTTCCAGACCGAGATTTATTTCAATAATTTTGTGAAGGAAAGAGGCTATACCGACTTAGGCGTTCTTGCCTATACTCAGGTTGCGCCGATGGGCATTTACTCTTCCAAGTATAAGAGCCTGGATGAGGCAACAGGTCATTTGATTATCGCAATCCCGAATGACGTAACTAACGGCGGAAGAGCACTGAAGTTTCTCGAGAAGAACGGTTTCCTGACCTTGAAGAAGGAAGCGGGACTTACTCCGACCGTAATGGATATCGAAAAATACAACAAGGATGTGGAGATTGTGGAAATGGTAGCAACCCAGATTCCGGCTTCTCTGCCCGACTTATCCTTTGCCTGCATTAACAACGGTGTAGCGAAGGACGCGGGCTTAACTCTTAAGAACGATGCCATCGTTTATGAGGATTACAAAGAACCGGATATGAAGAACTACTGGAACATCATTGCGGCAAAGAAGGATCGTATCGAGAGCGAAGACTTCCAGAAGATTAAGAAGGCTTACAATTCCGACGAAGTAAAGCAGGTTATCTTAGAGCACTACGACGGACAGTCCATCCCGGTTTGGGACTAAGAAAATCTTTGTATAGAGTATTTGGTTTAGAGGGTTCGATGAAACCCGAGGAGGAGCTTTGCTCCTCCTATTTTTCATAGCGGGTATCACTCATAAAGGGTCTTGTAGCGCATTAAAATAGAGGCTTAAAAATCGGGATAGCGGTTATTAAAGAAAAATGTGAGCGAGAAGGCAATTTTGAAAATAAATTTTGAAAATATAAAAAGAGATCAAAAAAGTTCAAGATAGAGAGGAAAAAATATGGGAAAGAAAGGAATAGAAGAAGCGCGGCTTTCAGATAGGGAAGAAAAAATTGCAAAAAAAGTAGAGAAAGAAGGGAAGCTTTTTCAGGACTTGGCACTGGCTATTCACAAAAAACCGGAGGTTAGTAACTATGAGTTTTTTGCGTCGGAAGAGTTGTCGAAGACGCTTTCCTCCTTCGGCTTTTCCGTGGAGATGCCTGCAGCAGGACATAGGACAGGATTTGCGGCAAGCTATAAGAGTAAGAAAAAGGGACCGGTTGTAGTGTTCCTCGCGGAATATGATGCCTTAGAAGGGCTGGGACACGGTTGTGGACACAATCTTTTCGGAACTACCGCTTCTCTTTCCGCTGTAGCCTTAAAGGAAGTGATTGATGAAGTGGGCGGTGAGATCCGTGTTTACGGGACACCGGGAGAAGAAGGCGGTGAGGAAGGTTCTGCAAAAGGCTCCTTCGTGAGAGAGGGATATTTTAAGGATGTGGATTTTGCACTTTGTGCCCACCCTGCGGATGAGCACAAGAGGACAGGAAGAAACCTGGGCTGTGTTCCGGTGGACATCGAGTTTTGGGGAAAGTCCGCTCATGCGGCAGGAGAGCCGGAAGAGGGAATCAATGCCTTGGATGCCCTCATTCAGACCTATAATTCCATCAATGCCTTAAGACAGCATTTGACCGATGATACCCGAATTCACGGAGTCATTCTTTCCGGCGGCTCTGCCCCGAATGTTGTACCGGACTATGCTCATGCGAAGTTTTATCTTCGCACCAGCGCAAAACCGAGCCTCGAAGCTTTATATAAGAAGGTGGAAAATGTTGTGGCCGGCTCCGCCCTTTCTATGGGGGCTAAGGGAAGGATGCAGGCTTATCAGAATTGGGTGGAAAATATCGTGCCTACCCCTTCCTTTGATGACCTCTATGAGAAGCATTTGAATCGCTTCGGAGAACAGTTTACCCCCTGTGATTGGAAGGCACTGCAAATGGGCTCTTCCGATGTGGGAAATGTTTCGCAGGTGGTGCCCACCATTCAGCCGAGCATTTGCATCAGCAAAAAGAAAATTCCGGCACACAGCCCGGAATTTGTGAAGGCATCCTGCTCGAGCCTTGGTCTTGCATCTATTTTACTCGGTGCCAAGGTCTTGGCCTTTACGGCTCTTGAGCTTCTGGAGCAGCCGGAGACCTTGAAGAAAATCAAGGCGGAACACAAGGAACAGGTAAAGAGACAACTGGAGTTTTAGGGAAATAAGGATATTTGATGGTATACTATATAAATAGCAGTAAAGCGTGCTATTCGAGTTGTTTATCAAGGAGGAGTATATGACGAAAACGGAAGTAAAACAGGAAGTGGAAAAGCTGCTTAAGGCCAACAGTCTTTGTCCGGAAGGCAGAGAAGCGGTGCAGGCCTATCTGGAGGCCTATGGGACTGCGAACGAAAAGGGTAAAGCAGAAGCGTTGTTACAGGAATTGGAAGAGGACATCACTAGTATTGATGACTTGATTGCTTTTGCAGGAAGCGAGCATGGAAGGCAGATATTTGGTGAAGAGAAGGCCGCAGCCATTTTGAAGGCTGCCAAGGAAGCAAAGGAAAAGGGCGAGGAGACTTGCATTTGCGAGGCATGTCAAATCGCTAAGGTGATTTTGGCTAATAGGACTGCTTTGCTTTCCTAAAAAAGACGCTGCAACCCCGATGCCCGGTGCAAAACGCGGCATCGGGATTTTTTTTAAAAAAATTGTAGTTTGTTTCTCAATAAAAAGTCCTTGAGAAAAATGCAAATCCTTGCTATATTGTGTTGGTGCCAATTAACGGACACAAGATTTTGTATTTTCAGGGAATTACTTCCGTATTGAAAAAGAACCCTTTTACAGCCTTATTTACTGCCTATAGCTGTATTTTTTTTGCCATTATGCCCGACTTTTAGAAAATATTTTTCGGAGAATACTGCTCAGTCAGTTGAAGCGGAATTTTGAAGTAATTTGGAGAGTTTTTGAAAAATAAGGTAAAGAATACTGCTTAAACGCGCATCACCGGAAAATCGTAGGCAAGCGTAAAGAATGGATTACAAAATCGAGTGTACATCAGATAAAGAAAGCGGTTTAAATGAAAACAATCATTAAGAGGGGACTCGGAGAAGAGGATTACAGAGGAGAGAAGATTGAAAAAGCTATGGAGAAGGCCTTTCTCTCGGAGGGAATTGAAGTAGAGGCGGAGAAGCTCCATTTTCTTTTGGGAAAGGTGGAGGAGGCCTTGGAGGATAAGTTCCGTGTTTCTGTGGAGGAAATTCAAAATGCGGTAGAGGAATCCCTCATGCAAAACGGGGACTACCGTGTAGCAAGAGCCTATATCCTCTATAGAGAGAAGCGGACTCTGCTTCGCCATTTAAGGCAGAGAATCAAGGAAGAAATCGGAGAAGAAGGCATTGAGGAAGTTTTAAAGAAGATCCAGAAGGATTTTCCGGATTATGACCTCTCCCGTCTTTCCGCAAAGTATCTTTCCTTAAGTAAGGGAGAACAGGAAATTCCGAAGCGCCTCGCCCTTCTTACAAGAGCGGCGGCAGAGCTTACCACACAGGAAGAGCCAAACTGGGAGAAGATTGCGGGGAGACTGCTTTCCTACCATTTCCATAAGGAACTAAAGAGGACGGAAGAGAGCCGCGCGCTTCACGGCTTCTATGAGAAGCTTTGCTATTTGACCGAGCAGGGACTTTACGGAAGCTATATTTTGGAGGCTTATACGAAGGAGGAAGTGGAAGAGCTGGCGAAGGTGATGGACGAGGGAAGAAATGACCTCTTCACCTATTCCGGACTGGACCTTCTCCTTTCCCGTTATGTGATACGGGACAGACAGCATATTGCGCTCGAGTCTCCGCAGGAGATGTATCTCGGCATTGCCATGCATCTTGCCATGAAGGAGGAGAAGAACCGTGCCTTCTATGTCAAGGAATTTTACGACATTATGAGCTTGCATCAGGTAACCATGGCGACGCCGACGCAGTCCAATGCCAGAAAGCCTTACCATCAGCTTAGCTCCTGCTTTATTGATACGGTTGCGGACTCTTTGGACGGCATTTACCAGAGCATTTCCCGTTTTGCCGATGTATCCAAGTACGGTGGCGGTATGGGAATGTATTTCGGAAAGGTACGCTCCCGCGGCGGAAAGATTCGCGGTTTTGAGGGGGCAAGCGGCGGAGTTATTCGTTGGATTCGTGTTGTCAATGACACCGCGGTTGCGGTAGACCAGCTGGGAATGCGGCAGGGTGCCGTGGCAGTTTATCTTGATGCATGGCACAAGGATTTACCGGAATTTTTACAGCTTCGTACCAATAACGGCGATGACCGTATGAAAGCACATGATGTTTTCCCGGCGGTTTGCTACCCGGACCTTTTCTGGAAGAAGGTAAAGGAAGACTTAAATCAGGAATGGTATCTGATGGATCCGCACGACATTTTCCTGATTAAGGGCTATTGCTTAGAGGACTTCTACGGGGAAGAATGGGAAAGTCGCTACGAAGACTGTGTACGCGATAACCGAATCAGTAAGAGAGTTTATGTGTTAAAGGATATTGTGCGGCTGATTTTAAAGTCCGCGGTAGAGACCGGAACCCCGTTTGCCTTTTACAGAGACACGGTAAACCGCATGAATCCGAACAAGCATAAGGGTATCATTTATTGCTCCAACCTCTGCACGGAAATTGCGCAGAACATGAAGGAAGCGGAGATTTTGGAGCGAAAGGTCATTACGGAAGAGGGTGATGAGGTTATTGTCAGCACCGTAAAGCCCGGAGATTTTGTGGTTTGTAACCTGGCATCTCTCTGCCTTGGAAATATTGATGTGGAAAATAAGGAAGAGTTGCAGAAAATCACGAAGACGGTCGTTCGTGCCTTGGACAATGTGATTGACCTAAACTTCTATCCGGTTAAGGAAGCGGAGCTGACCAATAAGAAGTATCGTGCCATCGGGCTCGGTGTTTCCGGCTATCACCACATGCTTGCGAAGCACCATATTGCGTGGGAGTCCGAGGAGCATTTGCGCTTTGTGGATACCGTATTTGAAAATATTAACTTTGCGGCAATTAAGGCGAGTGCAGAGCTTGCCAAGGAGCGCGGAAGCTATAGAGAATTTGCCGGCTCCGAGTGGGAAACGGGAGAGTATTTCCGTAGAAGAGACTATAGCTCCTCCGAATGGAAAGAGCTGGAAAAGGAAGTGCATGAAGGAATCCGAAATGCCTGGATTTTGGCAACGGCACCGACCAGTTCCACCTCTATTCTGATTGGAACAACAGCGGGACTGGATCCGATTATGAACCGTTTCTTCTTAGAGGAGAAGAAGGGAGCGATCTTACCGAGAGTTGCTCCGGAGCTTTCCATGGAAAGCTATTGGTACTATAAGTCGGCCCACCAGATTGACCAGACCTGGTCGGTACGGGCTGCGGGACTTCGCCAGAGACACATTGATCAGGCGCAGAGTGTAAACCTCTGGATTACCAACGATTACAAGATGAGTGAGCTTTTGAACCTCTATACTTTGGCTTGGGAGTCCGGTGTGAAGACGATTTATTATGTGCGTTCTAAAGCACTGGATCCGGATGAATGTGAGTCTTGCTCTGCATAAGGGAGTAATCGATTCCTATTAAGATATCTGAAACCGGCGCATAACCTCTCTTTAAAAGGCGCTCTCGCTCGACTCAGACGTAGCGGCACTAAGCATCAAACTTCGCTGAGGCTCGTTTTCTGCAAGTGCCGACGTCTTCATACGCTTTTTTAGAGAGCCTATAGGTGCCGTTTCTATATATTCATTATGGATATTGAATGAAAAATCCCTTATGTAGAGGGTTTTTCAAGGTATGTGCATTATAAAGTGTAATAAGCTACTCCTTTGTATGAAGAACAGTTCGGGTGACCTTAGTAATTCGGATTGAACGAGTCGCCTCTTATGAGAGAAAGTATTGATAGGCAGATTGTGTAATAAATTTTGGAGCACCTAGGCTTCCCGTCTACACGAGGAGAATTTAGCAGAAAATTGTGATATAGTTTTTAGAGACTGAAAGAGAGAATCGACGGAGCTACTGCGTTCAGCAGCAGGAAAGGAAAGTTACAATGGAAGAGATTAAGCGTAAGCCTTTATTTAACCCGGAAGGGGATATTGATGTT
>CAUSIX010000004.1:0-17669 GCA_963531555.1 uncultured Oribacterium sp. | reverse complement strand
GAAGTAAAATATTTTCACTATAAACCGGTCTCCAATAGGAGCTAAGCAGTAAAATGCCGTTCTGTACACCGAACTTTCCGGACAAAAGCTTCCGAAACTCCTCTTCCCCCAAGCTGACCAAAACATAGCCCAGTATCTCCTCCTTCCCGGTCTTAGTCTTTCTTTTTATGACTTCGGCAGATTGATAAAGAGGCGAATCAAGCTCATTGCTCTCCATACTTGCATATACCGGACCGTCCGCTTCCGATGCGCGTTGCAAAATTCCCCAGTTTATCGGGAGACTGAGAAGCTGCAGATTTGGCGCGGTAGAATAACGCAAGCCCCCTTCCTTATCATAAATGTCAAAACGGGCAGTATCCCTAAAGCCCTCTGTCAAGGAAAAAAGAAGCCGGTTGACTTCCGTGCCTTCCACATGCTCTCCCGACAGGGCACTTTTAAGCTTTTGTGAGGTAGAAAGCCCTTTCGAAGTAAGGGCGATGCCTTTTCCTTCCTCTACAAGGCTTTCCCGAATAAGCTGAAGAGACTCTCGCCCCTCCTTATAGACCTGTTCCTTTCTGCTTTCCCTAAAGGCGGAGAGCAGAACCAGGAGACTGAAAAGTAGCGGAATAAGAGAGCTCAAAAGAAATGCCCCGAAAAGACGCCTTCGAAAAGAATTCTGAAAATACTGTCGAAATGAAGCTATCCCTTTCATGATTCTTCTCCCTCTTCTATAAGTCCCATGTAAAAGCTCCAGTCCGTAAGAATTCCGCTGCGCTCCTCACTGACCTTGGAAATGTCATAATGGAGTTGCTTTATATCAAGAAGGGACGGCTGTCCCTCCCCTGCCATGCTTTTTAGCACGGACCTTCTATGGAAACGCTTATGTAAAATCTCCTGGCATTCTTCCGAAATGCTGAAGTCCAGGAACTTTTGCGCATTTTCCAAGTGCTTCGCTCCCTTTAAGATTGCACCGGCATCCGGCACCACGCTCGTTCCCTCTTTCGGATAAACAATTCCGATATTTTTTCCTTTGGCAATGTACTTAAGGGCAGTTTCTTCCAAAGTGATGCCGACAAGCTTAGAGCCGTCTGCAACCGCTTCCGGCACTTCTCCGGAATCCTCGTACTCTTTTCCTTCCAGTTGTTTCGCGATTTGATAGAGAATTTCGCTTTCCTCTGCACCATCTCCCGTGAAGGGCGATTTTCCCCGAGCGGCCTCCATAAAGCTCAAAAGTCCCGTAAAGGCGGAAGCGGAATGAGAGGGATTAGCCAGGGCAATCTTCCCCTTAAACTTCGGATTCAGTAAATCCTCCCAGGAAGCCAATTCCTCCGGCACAAGTAATTTATCATTGTAAATCAAAACAACAGGAAGAGCGGAAAAAGGTGTCCATACTCCGTCCATACTCCTAAATTGAGAGTCGACCTTTTCCATTCCCTGTGCCTCGTAGGGGATAAAATAATCTGAAAAAGCATTCAGGCTTTCCACACCGCCTCCAAAAAAAAGGTCCGCATCCACTTCCCCCTTCTTCTCCGCAATATCCTCTAAAAGGAGGTTCGTCCCCCCGGAAACCACCTCCACCCAGATTCCCGTCCGTTCCTCAAACTCTTTGACAATCGGCTTCCACAGCTCTTCCTTATGAGAGGTATAGAGAATCAGTCTTTGTTCCTCTTTAGGCGCATCCGGCAGCTCGCCTCCCCGTGCTCTTCTTCCACAAGAACTTAAAAGCAGGCAGAAAATCGACAGGCAGACAAAAAAGAGAAGCGGAATACGCTTCCGCTTCTCTAACTTATTCTTAACAAGTGGCGTAGGCGAAGCCTGAGACATCTTGTTTACTTTCTCTTTTCTAAAAGAAACCATCTACGATACCACTCCTTTACTTAGCAGAATTAGTACCATTATAGCATATTTCTTCTAGGAAAAACGAAGACTTCCGTTTGCAATTCTCTCTCCGCTCTTTCTGTCAAAGAGCATGAGCTTCATTCCCTTAAAACTGAGCTTCAACTTTTCGCCGATAGAGAAGATGTCACTTCCGAAAACCATCCCGGTCAAAAGATATTCTCCCACTCGTATCTTCACGGTAGTCTCCATTCCGGTAGGCATCACGCCGTAAATTTCGCCCTCGATTCCTTCTCCGGATTTAATATCGATAAACTCCGGTCTTACAGCGAGTAAAAGATCTTCGTTTGTCATTGTTTCAGGATGGAATTCTCCTTCCTCTCCACTCACATAGGAAATCGGATAGCGGAAAATTTCATCTTTGTTTCCTTTTTCCACATAGCCCTTCTCTTCAGCACGCTTCTTCTGCTCCTCTTCTCTCTCTTCTTTCTTCCTGTCTCTTTCTAAGAACCATTCCGTAAGTTTCAGCTCTTTCTCTGGAGTGAATATTGCCTCTTCTCCAAGAAGCTTTAAGGCTATCGTTCCGTCCTCCTTCTCTGCACCCTTTGCCTCAATAAAATTAATGGAGGGGTTTCCCACGAAGTCGGCAACAAAGGTGTTTTCCGGCTCGCTATATACAGTAAGAGGAACAGCATACTGCTGTAAAACACCATTATTCAGTAAACAAATCTTCGTCGCCAAGGTCATGGCTTCCATCTGATCATGCGTCACATAGACAAAGGTGGATCCTGTCTCCACATGGAGTCTTTGCAGTTCATAGCGCATTTCGAGCCTTAACTTGGCATCCAGATTAGACAGGGGCTCATCCATAAAAAGCACCCTGGGCTTCGGCGCCAAGGTACGGGCAATAGCCACTCTCTGCTGCTGTCCTCCGGAAAGCTCTGCCGGATAGCGGTCCATAAACATCCCGATTTTAACAATACGAGAAACCCTGCGAAGCGCCAAATCCATTTCCTCGGCAGAGAGCTTTCTCTCTTCCATAACGACTTCACCGTTTTTTACAAACTGGAATTCCTCATTCAGCCCTTCAGCGATTCTCGCTTCCTCCGCCTTCTTCTTTAAAGCAATAGCCTCTTCCCGAACATCCTTTCCCTCTTCCAGGTGATAGGCATAAAGCTTTTTCGCCGTCGGCATGGAAATCGTAAAATAGTCAATCAGCTTAATCAGACAACGCTTCTCATCAATTTTTCCGTTTCTGTCCTTGCATTCTTCCGTAAGGCGCTTTACTTCCTCCGGCTTTTCCAGGCAACGCGCCAAATCGGCAGATACCTTTGTTTCAAAATCCACCTTGGGAAGGACATCCTTTACGTTTTGCAGGCCGAAGGAAATATTTTCCTGTACCGTCATATTCGGCCAAAGGGCATAGTTTTGGAAAAGGAATCCTACACGGCGCTTGTTGGCAGGAATATTAATCCCCTGCTCACTGTCAAACACGACTTGATCCCCAATCGTAATCTTTCCGCTGGTCGGCGTCTCCAGACCTGCAATCATACGAAGAATAGTTGTTTTACCACAACCGGAAGGTCCGAGAAGGGTGATAAAGGCATTGTCTTCAATCTCCAGAGAGACATCCTCTGTAGCGTAAAACTTATTCCAGCGTTTTGTAACATGTTCTAATTGAATCTTCGGCATACTAACCTCCTATACCCTTATCCAAGCTTGCTCCGGTCACCTTGTTCACAATCGAATTGCAAATCAAAATCGTAACAATCAGAATCAGATTGATTCCGCTGGAGAATGCATAAAGTCCCATTTCGTCAAAATAATCCAAGGTCGTCGATAAGATGAATCCCTGTACACAAAGCAGCATAAAGAGTGACAATTCTCTTAAGCAGGTCATAAAAGGAAGCAAATATCCGCTGATAATGGAAGACTTCTGAATCGGAATGATGATTCTTGTCATTCTCTGTATCCAAGGGATATTCAAGATAATTGCCGATTCTTCAATCTCTCCCGAAAGCTGTAACATGGAATTCAGTGCCGCCTTGGAAGCAAAGGGAATATATTTAATCGTTCCTACAATAATTAACAACCAATAGGTATTAAAGAGGTTAATGTATTTGTTCGAAAAGAGAATAAAATAGGCGACTCCCACAGCAATGGAAGGCATGAGGTAAGGAAGGAAGGCCACCGCATTCACATAATTCGCCCATTTGGAGCGTCTATTTTTGGAAACGGCATAACCAATCAGCGTTCCGATGGTTCCTGCAAGGATGGCACAGGCAAAGGATACTAAAAGCGTTCCGAAAAATGCCGTCCTGATGGTGTTGTTGTACAAGATTCCCATCTGCCCGTACATGCCGTTTTCCGTAATATTCTCCGCCGTAATCCACCATTTTGTCGTGAGGTTGGAGAGGTCTCCCGTATAAAGGAAGGAATAGTCTCCGGGGTTCGGCAGGAAGGTTTCCACCGCAAAGCTTAAGATCGGGAAAATGGACGTGAAGAAGGTCAGTATCACTAAAATGAAGGCAATAATATAGCGTCCCAGCTTTCCGAGCTGAATCTTGGAAATCTGTCCCGACTTTCCCGTCACGGTAGTATAGTTCTTTCTGCTGGTAAGAGAAATCTGATTCATCAGCATGATGGCTACACCAAAGAGCATCATGATGATGGCAAGCACGGAAGCTTCTCCCGTGTACTTGGAGTTCATGGATACATACTTCGTGGAAAGGGTGGTGAGGCCCAAGTAGTGCGGAACCGGATAGGAGCCCATTGCAGAGCCGAAAACCAAAAGAATGGTAGAGAGAATTGCCGGCTTTACCATGGGAAGCGTAATCCTGGTCATGATTTTCCACTTGGGTGTATCGAGAATCGTTGCCGCCTCTTCCAGGTTGGCATCCATATTTCTGAAAATACCGCCAATCAGAATATAGGCGAAAGGCGCATAGTGCATCCCGAGAACAAGAAGGCTCGGAAAAAGTCCTTTACACCACCATAGCGGCATGGTGATACCTGTAAGCGCTGCCAGGAGACCGTTCTGTGTTCCCGTTACCGCATTACTGTTGAACATATGCTGCCATACAACGGCCAAAGTCCATTGCGGCATGATATAGGGAAAAATAAAGATAGAGCTTAAATATTTTTTCCAGGCAAGATTTGTTCTGGTAACCAGAAAAGCCATAATTCCTCCGAAGAGGATGGATACCACGCAAGTACCGACCGCAAGCAGCATCGTATTTAAGAGTGGTATCCAAAGATTCGTCTTTGCTAACTTACTGGTAAACAAATCAATGTAATTGATGAAAGTAAAGCCTTCCGATTGCCCCGTTAAATGTGCATCAATGGTACCCGGATGAATCACGAAAGTATCCCGAATAATGGCTACAATCGGTGCCACAGTCGTAAAAGTCAGCACAATGCCCATCAAAAGCAAGATTACGTTATGAGGCTTGGAGAAATAAGTTCGAATCTTATTTCTTCGTACCGTCGAAGTCTTTAATGTCACGTTATTTGCCATGATTACTCCTTAAAAGTTAGCAAAGTAAAGCTTTACTGCGCACTGTTCTTATCTAATACTTCAATCCAGGAACCGATTCCGAAAGCGGCCTCGGCACAATAGTCCGGATCCTCCAATACAAGCTTTCCGTCTGTTATCCACCACTCATAGCCGCGGTCATTCTTGGCGTCAAATTCTACTGTTTTCCCATCTTCCGCCATACCGCCTTTTTCATGATGGAACTTTTCCTCATTTTCCTTCGCAACGACCGGGTTAGAGGAATATCCTCCCATATCCTTACCCCATGCGGAGAAGCCGTCTTCGGTAGTGGTTAAATAAGCAATGAATGCACAAGCTGTCCAAGGAAGCGGACTGTTATCCGTAACAAAGAGATAATGGCAATATCCGAAACCGCCGACACCCTTATAGCCGTCCTGATAAGCAGCCACCTTGATGTTGTTTACGGACACGGTCGGAGATTCTTCAATGGAACGAAGCTTGGAATAAACCAAGAGTCCGAACTGATCCTTAGCGGATGCATCGGTCAAAGTTGTGCAAATCGGACCGTCATCCGTCTGCTCATTGTAGCTTGCCATCCAAAGCTTAATCCAAGCTAAGGAATACTGCGCATCCTCACCAAGTCCAAACTCTTCTGCCGTAGCTTTACACTCTTTTACGGTCGGCTCGAAATAAGCCTTCTTATCTTCCGGAAGGGCATCAAAGGCTTCCTTCATCCAAGCGGCATACTTGTCCTCGGTTAACATATAGAGGAAGTTCTTTCCTACAATTTCGGAATCCACACCCATGAAAAGACCGTGCTCGCCTTCTGCAACAAAATCCCAAACATTGTTGTAGGTCTTGTTTCCGGTTGAGTTATACATAAATACCTTATTCAGTGTCTGTAAAGGAAGGAAGCCCTTATACTTATCCGGAGTAGTTCCGTTTGCCTCAGCCCACTCTTTAGGAATGAAAGTATCCAGAATTCCGGTATCCGTCATCTTGGTCTTAATCTGGTTTCCGTCCTGAATTAATGTCATCGCAAAAGTTCCGACATCCTTCTTATTGTCCGCGTTCAGCTGGTCAAAGATTTTATTGTTCTTCGGCTGCTGCCACTCGAAATCCATATTATAAGAGGGATCAATCGTCTTTAAATAATCAATGAAGAGGGGAAGCGCTGTTTTTCCGCGGCTGGAATTTCCGACACCGTAGAACATCTTTCCATTGGATTCTTCAATGGCTTTTTTCGCCAGCTCCTCCATGGTCATTCCCTGAGCTTCCTGAATGATCTTCTGCGTTTCCGTGAGATTTTCCGCCTTCTTACTGTCCTCCGCTGCTTCCTTTTCGGAACCGGCCGCCGTAGTCTGATCTACCCCGGTGGTCGTTTTGTTTGCACTTGCTCCTCCGCAAGCTACAAGCCCTATGGTCATCGCCATAGCAAGAAGTACCGACAAAGTTTTTTTCATATTTTCCTCCTTATTCAATGTGTATACTTTTGTGTCAAAACACACAAAAATACTGTTGAAAATGATTGTATATTTTTCTGAAAACAAAAAAAAGGAGACAAAACTGCGAAATCTTTGAGATTTCTGCGCTTTGTCTTCCTCTCTTTGTGAAAACTTCAAAAATTTAAAATACCTATATGCTGTACAGCTTCGTTACGGGGAACACTCCCGCTAACTTCGCTTCAAAGGAGATCCTAAGCGGAAAACACCGCTTAGAAATCCACTTCCGTGTCATAGTAGCAGCACTTTAAGAGCTTTTCCATTTCCTCTACGCTCGGCTGACGGGGGTTGGAGCCTGTGCAGGCATCGGCAACGGCATTTACTGCGATATCATGCAGTCTCTCTAAGAAAACCTTCTCCGGA
Source organism: uncultured Oribacterium sp. (assembly GCA_963531555.1). GTDB lineage: Bacteria > Bacillota > Clostridia > Lachnospirales > Lachnospiraceae > Oribacterium. The sequence continues at coordinate 10,493 of CAUSIX010000004.1, read as the reverse complement.
ACGAATCCCTGCTCTGTCGGATAGGAATCTGCGCCATAGTTCTTAATGCAATGCGGAATGTTCAGCTTGTCGTTTAAGCCTCTTACGTAAGTAATCAATGCCTTTACCTTTTCGTCATCAGTATGTCCGGAAAGACCGATTACATCGGCAATCTTGGCATAACGCTTCTTCGCAGTCTCATCCTTCGCATTGAAGGCGATAACCTTCGGAAGATACATGGCATTTGCCGCACCGTGAATAATGTGAGCGCCTAAGTCTCCGAATACGGCACCGGTCTTATGCGCCATGGAATGCACGATTCCGAGAAGTGCATTGGAAAATGCCATTCCGGCAAGACACTGTGCATTGTGCATTTCATTTCTGGCGTTCTTATCTTCATTATAGGAATCTACCAGGTCATCCCGAATCATCTCAATGGCATGCAGTGCCAAAGGATCCGTGTAGTCGCAATTTGCGGTAGAAACATAAGCTTCAATCGCATGAGTTAATGCATCCATTCCGGTATGCGCAACGAGCTTCTTCGGCATGGTCTGTGCCAGAGCCGGGTCAACGATAGCAACATCCGGAGTAATCTCAAAATCGGCAAGCGGATACTTAATACCCTTCTTGTAATCTGTAATAATAGAAAATGCGGTTACCTCGGTAGCTGTTCCGGAAGTAGAAGAAATCGCACAGAACTTAGCTTTGTTCCTCAGTGTCGGGATACCGAATACTTTACACATATCTTCAAAGGTGCAATCCGGATACTCATACTTAATCCACATTGCCTTAGCCGCATCAATAGGAGAACCTCCGCCGATGGCAACAATCCAATCCGGTCCGAAGTCCTGCATTTCCTTCGCGCCCTTCATTACGGTATCTACGGAAGGATCGGACTCAATCCCTTCAAAAAGCTTTACTTCCATACCGGCTTCCTGTAAGTACTGTACTACTCTGTCCAAAAAGCCGAAACGCTTCATCGATCCGCCGCCCACGCAGACAAAAGCCTTCTTTCCTTTAAAAGTCTTCAGTGCCTCTAATGCATTCTCTCCGTGATAAATGTCTCTTGGTAATGTAAATCTCATCTTAAGCCTCCTTAAATAGACCTTTCAACTTTTTTACGCTCCTCATCATACTCTCCGAATTTTTAAATGTCAATCTTTTAACAATATTATTTTTTAATGATATTGTTCCCCTGTGTTCTATGTTGTATATTTCTGAAGCGATAACGGGATAATTAGGAAAGAAAGTTATTTTCTGTATCAGAAGGAAGGCTAAGCCATGAGAGGAAAAATTGCGTACACCATTTGTTGTAAAGAAAAGAGGCTGTAAAATCCAAACTGCTATTTTGGAGTTTTACAGCCTCTTTTATGTCTCTCTTACTTCTTAATGGATACTACCGGTTTAATGAGGTCGGCAGGCTTATCTCTCATCATGAAGAGTGCCTTCTCCAGATTCTCCCAGCCGTCAAATACATGGGATACAAGCGGATGTACATCGAGTTTTCCGGAAGCAACTAAAGCTCCGAGCTTCTCCATACGAAGTCTTCCGCCGGGCATAAGACCGCCGTTAATAGCCTTATGTCCCATACCTACGCCCCACTGGATACGAGGAATGCCGATGCTCTCTCCTTTTCCGAGATAGTTTACATTTCCGATTTTTGCGCCCGGCTTCATACACTTTACTGCAGAAGCAAAGGTATCCACTTCTCCACCGGCAATCACAACTCTATCTACACCCTTTCCGTCCGTCAACGCAAGAACCTGGTCTTCGATAGTGCCGTTCTTATAACTTACAAAATCGGTCCCGCCATACTTCTTCGCCACTTCGATACAAGCGGGTCTCGTTCCTACGCAGATGATTCTGCTGGCTCCCCGAAGTGCGGTTCCCGCTACGGACATAAGTCCAACAGGACCGATACCGATAACGAGTACCGTATCACCGAACTGTACATCGGCAAGCTCTACTCCATGGAAGCCTGTTGGCACCATGTCGGAAAGCATACAAGCATCAATCGGGTCGATTCCCTTCGGAAGAAGTGCCAAGTTTCCGTCAGCATCATTTACATGGAAATACTCTCCAAAAACACCATCCTTAAAGTTAGAGAACTTCCAGCCTGCAAGCATTCCGCCGGAGTGCATGGAAAATCCGGCCTGTGCTTCCAAAGAATTCCAATCCGGAGTAATAGCCGGAACGAGAACACGGTCCCCTACCTTGAAATCCTTAACCATATCTCCGACTTCCACGATTTCCGCACAGCACTCATGCCCTAAAATCATGTTATGTCTTTCTCCGATTGCTCCCTCCCAAAGGGTATGCACATCAGAAGTACAAATAGCTACTGCGAGCGGTGTACAAATGGCATCCATCGGGCCGCATGCGGGACGCTCCTTCTCAATCCATCCTGATTCTCCGATTTTCAGCATTGCATAAGCTTTCATTTCCTTTTTCTCCTCTCAATAGTATTCCGTAGCGGTAATATAAGGCCGGTAGACTTCCTGCTTCCCTGCTATACCGGCTGCCCCACGGATTCCCTAACAAATCTGTCTTTCAGATTGTTAATGTATTAACAGGATTATAGCATGTAATTTCGTTTTGTCTCTTATTTATCAAATAAATCTTTCTTGTTTTTGAAGTAAAAATTATTTTTGAATTAAAGAATCTTTGAAGTAAAGATTATTTTTGAATTAAAGAATCTTTGAAGTAAAGATTATTTTTGGATTAAAAAAGCCTTTAGAAAAAAGCATTTTTAAATCGGAAATTTTGTTGTAATCAGAAATAGAACGAGAGCGATATTCACCATTTTTTGGGTGTGTAATGAATCTCCGCCACATTGTAGACCGTGATAAAAGCCTTTGGATCCTCCTTTTCCAAAAAACGCATCAGCTTTTGATACTCCTGCCTGTCCACCACCGCCACAATCTCCTTCTTTCTCTCGTGGCTGTAAGCTCCCACAATGTCATAAATGCTCATTCCGCTATGCAGGCGATTTAAAATATAATCCGTTACTTCTTCCGACTTGTCGGTAATCACACAAACCCGTTTTTTTATCGTTTGTCCGAAGATAAAATAATCCAGAATAATGCCGTTAAAGTAGGTTCCCAGAATAGATAAAATCACCGCTTTTTTGTCAAAAGCAAAAACGGATAAGGACGCGATAAAAAGCCCCGAAATCCCCAGTGCCTTTCCAAGCTCCATGTGAAGATATTTCTGCATGAGCTTTGCCACAACATCAAGACCTCCCGAGCAGGTATTTCTATTAAATAAAATTGCAAGACCAATACTGACAAAAAAAATATACGCAATCACATCCAGGAGCACATCTCCCGTTAGAGACTGATTATGCGGAAAGATTTTCTCAAAAAGAAGCAGGATAAGAGGGAGGACTATGGTTGCATAAGCCGTTTTATACGCAAAGCTGTGGCTCAAAAAGAAATAGGCAATGACAAGCAATATCACATTCAGAATCATGGTCAAGGTCGCCACGGAAAGAGGCAGAAAATGATTCAGAATAATGGCAAGTCCCGAAATAGAGGATACGGCAACCTGACTCGGCACCTGAAAGAAGAAAATCGCAGCCGCTACAATCAAAATCCCAAAATTCACCATAAGCGAATCTTTAATTCTTAACAAGTATCGTTCGCGGAGCGTACCGTATCTCGTTTTTACAGCTATATCCTTATCCAAGTCTTTTGTCCCCCTCTTCTTTTTGATTCCATTTTCTACAATTTCCCGTTTCTTCTTGCTTTACTTCTCTTTTCCACAATTTTCCGTTTCTTCTCGCTTTACTTCTCTTTTCTACAATTTTCTGTTTCTTCTCGCTTTACTTCTCTTTTCTATAGTTTCCCGTTTCTTCTCGCTTCTCGCGTCTTTACAAGAAGCCTCTTATACATATATACCATGCAAAAAGCTAAGCAGACAGCATAAAAAGGAAAAAGTCCCGTCCCGAAGCCCTTTGCTAAAACGCCGAAAAGGGGCGGCAAGCTAAGACTGCCGATATAAGCCGCAGCCATCTGCTTTCCAATTAAAGCGGAGGTATTTTCCGCACCGAAATTGCGCGGAGTGGAATGAATAATCGCAGGATAAATCGGAGCGCAACCAAGGCCCATGAAAAGCAGGCTGAGGATTATGATAAGCTGTCTAAACTCACTTCCGAAAACTCGCCTTTCGGAAAAATACGCGGCAAGAAAAAGAAGAAGAATCCCTCCAAAAAGAATGCCGATTCCTCCTAATATCATCTGCTCATCAGTCCATTTAGCGGAAAAGATTCCGGCAAGAAAACGTCCGAAGGTAATTCCAAAGTAAAATAAGGCCACTAAGGAAGCGGCAAGCTTTGCGTCAATTTGCAAAGAATACACCATAAAAGAGCCTGACCAAAGTCCTATAGTCTGTTCTATAGCACAGTAGAAAAAGAAGGCGGCAATGCACTCTTTTGCTCCGGGAAGGGCAAAAATCTCCCGAAAAGATAAGAGCTTTTTCCCATCCGCGGAGCTTTTTCTGAAAGCTTTCTTGGAACTTTCCTTGTCGCTTTCCAAAAAACTTTTCCGCTTTCTTTTCTCAGCGTCCTTCCCCTTCCAAAGCCCGAGACTTAAGAAAAGAATAAATGTCAGTGCCGCCTGAAGCACAGCAATCAAAAGATAGCCCCTGCTCCAGGATTCTCCTCTTTGTAAAACATAGCCCATAATATAAGGTCCGAGAGAAGCCCCAATTCCCCACATACAATGGAGCCAATTCATGTGTCTGCTGGAATAGTGCAAAGCCACATAGTGGTTTAAAGCCGCATCCACCGAGCCCGCCCCGAGCCCGTAGGGAATGGCAAACAAAATCAGCATATAGAAGGAATGACTCTGAGAAAAACCGAAGAGGGCAAGAGCGGTAAGTAATACGGAAAAAGCGGTAATTTTTCCCGTTCCGAAATGAAGATTTAAGCTTTCACTTTTTAAACTGGACAGAATTGTACAGCAGGAAATCAGCATATAAATGCCGCCCGAATAGGAAATGGGAACTCGCAATTCCTCATGCATAATCGGCCAGGCAGAGCCAAGAAGAGCATCCGGCAGCCCTAAGCTGATGAAAGAAAGATATATAATCAGTAATAAACAAGAAAACATGAATTCCCCCTATTTTCCCGACTTCACGCGAAGCTCCCGTAAGATTCCGTTTGTTATAAAAAAGGCAATTCCCGCCGAAAAAATGTCACTTATCGGCTGCGACATCTGAACCCCGAGCAGCCCGAAGAGAGGAGGCAGAATGAAGAGCACCGGAATCAGACAGATTCCTTGCCGAAGGAGGGCCACAATGCTTGCACGGAAAGGATAGCCCGTAGTTTGACTGAACATATTGGCCATCGTAATCTGGGCTGCAAGCGGAATGGTAAGACATTGCAGGCGGAGCGCCAGATAGCCGATGCGAATCACCTCCGCATCCTCTTTTCTGAATACCGTAATCAGAGGCTTTGCAAAGATAAAAACCACTGTTCCCATAACAATCAGCATAAGGAAGCAAACCTTTAAGCTGAAACGATAAGCCTCTTCCACCCTCTTATAATTTTTTGCCCCGTAGCAATAACCGCAAACCGGCTGAAATCCTTGTCCGAAGCCGATAACGAGAGAATTTAAAAACATAATAATACGCATGACAATCGCCATAGCGGCAATCGCCGCGTCTCCGTAAGGATGTGCGGAAAAGTTCAGAATAATCGTAGATACTCCGGCAACTCCCTGTCTGGCAAGACTCGGGAGACCAAACTGTAAAATCAGACTATAGCGCTTCAGGCTCGGCTTAAAGTTCTTTAAGGAAACACTGATACAAGCCGGCATCTTATTGCATTGATACAGCAAAATAGAGAAGGATACGATCTGGCTAAGTGTTGTAGCAACCGCGGCACCTATGATTCCCATATGGAAGCCATAGATAAAAAGCGGATCCAGGAACATATTTAAGATACCGCCGGTGGCAATGCCCAGCATGGAATAAAAGGAATTTCCCTGAAAACGAAGCATATTATTCATCCCGAGAGAAGCCATAATAAAAGGGGTTCCGAGAAGAACATATTGGGCATAGCTTATCGCATAAGGTGCTATCGTTTTAGTCGACCCCAGTGCATAGACTAGAGTTCTCACATAAATAATGCAAAAAAGGGCAATAAACGTTCCCAGAATAAGCTCCGTGAAAAATCCGATAGCCACATAATGCTCCGCTTCCTCCTGTTTTTTTGCGCCAAGCAAACGGGAAATTTCATTCCCCGAGCCCATGCCGATCATAAAGGCAATCGCTTGAATAATCGCTACCATAGAATAGACAACGCCTACGGCAGCGGAAGCGGAAGTGCCGAGACGAGACACAAAAAAAGTGTCTGCCATATTGTACACAGCCACCACAATCATCGATACCATGGACGGAACGGCAAGACGCGGAATCAAAGACTGTACCGGCTCTTCCATCATTTGTTTATATTTTTCTTCTTCCGACAAAACTTTTCTCATCCGTTTCTCTCCCCTACAACAAAAAACTGCGTAATTGGCAGAATATCCGATGAATACCGTATCATACTACGCAAAGCCTTTCCACGGGAGTCATACCTTGCAAAACCGCTTTATTCCGTGAATCTTTCCACAGGAGCCATACCTTGCAAAACCGCTCCGTTCCGTGAATCTTTCCACAGGAGCCATACCTTGCAAAACCGCTCCGTTCCGTGTTAGGATAACAAAATATCAATCCGGCGGACGGTTTTCTTCAATGCGCTTTACTATCATACTACTGCAATACTTTTTTTGCAAAAAACGCTCCTGTTGCAGTACCTATTTTGCAAAAAGTGCAGCTGTTACAGTACCCACTGTACAAAAGCAGCTGTTTCAGTACCCATTTTACAAAAACGCGAAATCCGCCTTTTATGATGAACACTTTTATGATGAAAAAATGCAGGGAATTATTTTAGGGGATTATCTATGAAGAATTTTATCCACTATGTGAGCCATAGTGTGGCCGCTATGATTGGCATTTCTATTTATATTTTAGCAGACACCTACTTTATCGCTTCTTATGCAGGTACCGACGGACTTGCCGTATTAAATCTGGTTCTTCCGCTCTACGGTTTGATGAATGCCCTCGGCTCCATGCTCGGAATCGGAAGCGCCACAAGATACAGTATCCGAAAGGCAAGAGGAAAGGATGTAAATTCCTTTTTTTTGCAGTCCCTTTTTTGGAATGCCGTTTTCAGTCTCCCCTTTATGCTTTGCGGACTTTTCTTCCCCGGGATGCTTTTACAACTTCTTGGCGCAGACCGCACACTGCAAGAATTGGGAATCCCCTATGTTCGAACCATTCTGCCCTTTGCCTTCTTCTATATGTCAAATTACACAACAACTGCCTATGTTCGAAACGACAATCATCCCTCTATTGCCATGATGGGTTCCGTTTTTGCCAGTTTCTTTAACATTGTCTTTGACTATATCTTTATGTTTCCCATGAATATGGGTATGGCAGGCGCTGCACTCGCAACCGGAATTTCCCCTATCGTAAGCTCTCTTTTTTGCCTCATTCATTACTGCGGGAAGAAAAATACTATTCCGTTCGGCTGGCAAGTTCCGCGCGTAAAGCACCTCTTCGCCTGCTGCAAGCTCGGTCTTTCGAACTTTGTCGGAGAAATTGCAAATGCCGTCACCATTACTACCTTTAATATGCTGATTTTAAATTTGTCCGGAAATATCGGTGTTGCCAGCTACGGTGTCATTGCCAATATTTCCTCCGTTTGTACTGCAATCTTTAACGGTTTGGCACAAGGTGTACAACCCTTAATGAGTCAAAGCTACGGAAAAAAAGAAAGGAAAGAAAAGAAAAGAAACCTGCAATACGGAATAATCTCCTCACTCATTTTTACCGTACTCATTATTTTAATTGTGAATAATAAAAGCGACTTCTTTATTGCCCTTTTTAACAGTGAAAATGACGCAGGACTTCATGCCTCCGCTAAAGAGGGAATTGCCGTTTATTTTTGGGCATTTCTCTTCGGCGGGATAAACACCCTTCTGGTTTCCTATTTTTCCGCAACAAACAACCCGAAGCCGGCCTTTCTTACTTCCCTCATTCGAGGCACCTTTGCTATCATTTTCTTCGCCCTGCTGCTCTCTTCCATTTGGAAAATGCTCGGTGTATGGCTTGCCTTCCCCTGTTCGGAAGCCTTTTCCTTCCTCGTGATTTTATACTATTATCAAAAAGAGCAGAAAGAAAACGGAAGACTCAAAATATAAATCAGCATATTTCCAAAGCTGTTATATTTAAACTCGGATTTTTTCAAAACTGTTATGAAAAAAAGCTGATTTTAATATGAAAACTCCTTTCTTCTTCCGGTAACAGAGTAATAAAATCCTCTCTTTTCGCAATGTCTTCCTCTACACCCACTCTTCCTGGGAGCGATGTCCATGGTTCAATGCAAAGGAATGAAGCCGATTTTTTGTAAGGCTGCCATAATCCGATATAAGGGTAATCCGGATATTCCATATAGATTCCCCCCTTTTCTCCCTTCTTATGCAGAAATACTGCGGATTCCGTTCCGAAAAACACTAAGGCATCCTTCCGGAAAAGCGCGGAAGAAAGCGAAACACTCTTGTTCTTTAAGCTAAAATATCCTCTCTCCTTCTCTGTCAGACAGTCTTCCGAGAAATAAACCTGCTCAAGCTTGTCTTCCTTCAGTTTCGGAAAACCGACCTCAAAATCCGAAATCTTTTCTTCTTCCGAAAAGATGTGAAAGCCGGGATGAAATCCTAAAGCAAAATGAATAGTCTCCACTCCGAGATTCTCCACCTTCGTCTCTACGAGAAGGTTCGCTCCTTCCAGCTTGTAAGACTGTCTTAATCGAAACGAAAAAGGATAAGAAACCCTGCTTAATGCAGTATCTCGAAGTTCTAAAAGGCAGGAATTCTTGTCACACTCCACCACACGAAACAGACTTTCCTTTGCAAAGCCGTGTAAGCCCATCGGGTATTTTTTTTCATTATAAAAATAGTGTTTTCCCTGCAGTCTTCCAACAAAAGGAAACAAAATAGGAGCCTGCTCCTGCCATGGTTTTTCTCCCTGCCATAGCATTTCCCTCCCCTTTTCTTTATCGTAAACAGAGGTGAGTTCGGCTCCCTTTTCTTTTATTTCTACACGTAATTTGGGCGATTCAATACACAACATAAAAGCACTCCTTTACGAAAAACCATTGTGTTTTCCCTTGTATTGTACCCAAATTCTAAAAAAACTACTATGCTTTCTTTCTATTTCTGCTATGTCGATCAAGAATAGCCTGTTGTTCCTTCGTAAGATGAAAATCCTGATGATCCAGTTCTTCATGCCCTACATGATTGCATTTTCCTGCCTTGGCATAGCTGCAAAATGCACAGGATCCGCTCTCTTTGTGCTCCTTTCGAAGAACCCGTATAATGAACAAAATCAATAAAGCTACCAACAAAATCACAACGGCATTTCCCATAAAATAACCTTCTTTCTACTTCGGGAATCTCCTATATCTTGAAGTGCAAAGCTCGAAGCCTAAAGTTCGAAGCGTGAAGCTTAGGATTTAACCACAAACTCATAGACCAAAGCTTAAAGCGCAGTGGATATCCCTTTGTGTTAGTTGTATATAACCTGACCATATTCTACAACATTTTTTAAACATCGGGTATACATTATAGAAATTTAATTTTTCAATTTAGCTTTACTTTTTCCCGGAGCAATACGTTTTAGCACTTGGTCCCGCAGTACTTGCAGAATGCCGCATCGGGATCCAGCGGTTTTCCGCATTCCTGACAAAACTTAGGTTTTTCTTCTATTTCTTCTGCATGGGAACCCGCCTTCTCGGTCAAATCGTTCGCGGCCTCGGAGTTCTTCGTTGCCGAGTCGGAGCTCTTCGTTACCGAGTCCGAGCTCTTCGTTGCCGAGTCGGAGACCTTCGTTCCCGAGTCCGAGCTCTTCATTACCGAGTCCGAGCTCTTCGTCAGCGAGTCGGAAATCTTCGCCAGTGATTCGGACATCTTATTCATAGCTTCCTTGGTACCTCCTCCGGAAAGGAGAGAGAGGATATCCGTATCCATTTCCAGTTTTTGTAAAAGAATGAGGATGGCAAAGAGGATAAGGAAAAACAAAGCCAGATTATTCAGTAAGTACCAGCCTGTTGTTTTAAACTCACAGTAATGATCCTCTGCAATTTTTTTCACTACGGCTTTAAAGATCATCCAGATGACAAAATCCGATATTCCGCATATAACTATAATCAGTGCATTTTGCTTCTCAGGAAGTTTTTTCATAAAAAGGAGCGCTAAAATCACTGCCGGTAATAGCAGGCAAATAAGCATAAGGGGCTGGGGCTTTGCAATACTTTCCCCATATACGGAAAGCCCTCCCACCGCCGTCATAACGCTGATGCCCTTACTTTGTCCCGAGCAGGAAACTAAAAAGCTTGGGCAAAACACCACTATGATACAGATAAACGAAAGAACCCGCATAATCTGTCTTGCCGTACACAAAGATTTTCC
>CAUSIX010000003.1:0-19672 GCA_963531555.1 uncultured Oribacterium sp. | reverse complement strand
ACCTATATTGCTGAAAATTTATTTATCATTTTGATTTTTTACAGCCCCTTTTTATCCTAAAAATGCTTCTTCCGAAATGCTTCCGCATTTTCTTCGATTTCCGAAATCATCGCTACTCGCTCTGCATGCCTGCCCCCCTCAAATTCGGCATGAAGGAAGCTGTCTACAATCATCTTCGCCAGTTCTATGCCGATGACTCTTGCCCCGAGGCAAAGGACATTGGCATTGTTATGGCGTCTTGCCATTACAGCGGAATAGGGCTCCGTACAGGGAAATGCCCGGATCCCCTCTACCTTATTACAGGAAAGCGAAATGCCGATTCCCGTACCACAGATAGCAATACCGAAATCCGCCTTTCCCTCGGAAACAAGGCTTGCCACCTGAAAGCCGGCAAGCGGATAGTCATAACGTTCCGGACTGTTCGTTCCCACATTGATGATTTCTATCCCCTGCTCCTCCAAATAGGTCTTGAGCTCCATTTTCATTTCTACCGCAGCGTGATCATTTCCCATTGCTATCTTCATAAATCGCCCCTTTATACCGCTTTTACACAAGTCTTTATTGCTTTTTACTTCTTTACGCAGGTTTTATTGTTTTTATACCGCTTTCATACGAAACTTCTGCTGTTCTTTCCTGTTTTCCGCCAGAGAGATATCCGCTCCCAAAGCCTGAAGCTTTTCTTCAAAATGCTCATAGCCCCTTTGGATATAGCCGATATCATGCACCACGGTAATGCCCTGTGCGGCAAGTCCGGCAAGCACCAAAGCCGCGCCTGCACGAAGATCCAAAGCATTGAGAGAAGCTCCGCCAAGACTCTTTTGCCCTTCTATCACGGAAACATTACCCTCTACCTTGATTTTTGCCCCCATTCGAGTAAGCTCATCCACATATTTGAAGCGATTTTCAAAAATAGATTCCGTCACTACGGAATTCCCCTTGGCAAGAGCTAAGGTCACGGAAATTTGCGGTTGCATATCTGTAGGAAATCCCGGATATGGCAGGGTTTTTACATCCGTCGCCTTCTGCTCCAGCTTCCCGATGACACGAATACTTTCATCATATTCAATGATGGTATTTCCCATTTCCAAAAGCTTTGCGGAGATGGACTCCATATGCTTCGGAATGACATTTTTAACAAGAACGTCTCCTCTTGTTATGGCCGCCGCACACATAAAGGTTCCCGCTTCAATCTGGTCGGGAATCACGGTGTAGCTCGTCCCGTGAAGCCGCTTCACCCCGCGAATGCGGATGGTATCGGTTCCCGCACCGCGGATATTGGCTCCCATGCTGTTTAAAAAGTTGGCCACATCGACAATATGAGGCTCCTTGGCAACATTTTCCATAATCGTCACCCCGTCTGCCAGAACTGCCGCAAGCATAATATTAATCGTTGCTCCTACGGAAACAACATCCAGATAAATGTGGCTTCCGATAAGACCTTCCTCCGCCTTCGCCACTAAATATCCGTTTTCCACCTCCGCCTTTGTTCCAAGCGCACGGAAGCCCTTCAAATGCTGGTCAATCGGGCGCTGTCCTATGGCGCATCCTCCCGGAAGAGGAACCGTTGCCTCATGGTACTTCCCAAGAAGAGCTCCTATAAAGTAATAGGATGCCCGAATCTTACGAATATACTCATCGTCTATGCTGTGTGTGCTGATTTGCCGTGCCAGAATAACGGCGGTATGTCGATCCGGGCGTTCCACTTGGGCACCCACTTCTTTCAGTGCCTCCAGCATAACATTCACATCCCGAACATCCGGCAAATTCTCTATCGTAACTTTTTCTTCCGTAAGCAAAGCCCCTGCAACAATGCCGAGTGCAGCGTTCTTCGCTCCTCCTATGGTAACTTCTCCGTGAAGGGGATTTCCTCCCCTCATGATGAAAACTTCATCCATGACCAACCTCAACTTATTTTTTTAAAGTCCAAAATCCATCTTGTTTCACAATTCCGTTTTGTGACTCGGTTTCTTTTACTATACGACTATACGAAATAACTTCTCCTGTAAATTGCCCAACAAGTATAGTGCTTTTTAATAGAAAGTGCAAGAAAAGGAAATTCCGAACACAGGGACAAGCACTACAACTTCAAAGTGGAAATAAGCGTAAAAAGCTCCGGCAAAGAAGAAATCTTTCCCGCATATTCCTTCGGATTCCCAAAGCCGTAGCTCGCAAAAATAAAAGGAATTCCCGCCTCTTTTGCCGATTCTCCGTCGAGCTCCGTATCTCCGACATAGACCGCATTTTCCGGAGAAATCGCATTTCTTTCCATGATAAGACGAATATTTTCCGCTTTGGACTTCCCTGTGTTTCCGAAGCATTCCGCGTCCTCAAATGTCTTCCCCTTGCCAAAGGAAAACTTTGCCGCAGTAAGCATTGCCTCGACATAGCCGGACTGGCAATTGGAAACAATGTATAGCTTTTTTCCCTCCTCTTTTAAAGCTTTTACCGTCGTAAAAAAATCGGGATAAAACTCTCCCGGATGCTCCATAAGATAGCGATTTTCAAACCCCATAGCATAGTTCATGATTTCTCTTCTTCGCGTTTTTTCTATTCCCGGAAGCACCTTCTCCTCTATTTTTTCCATGGTAAGCCCCATATAGTCTGAAAGTTCCGAAGCACTGACAGCTCTGCACTTTGTTTCCGGAAAGCGGCTGAAAGCCTCCGTCCAGGATTCCGCCACTCTTTCCGCACTGTCCCAAAGAGTTCCGTCTACATCAAAAATGATTGCCTCTATACTCACTGAAAATACTCCTTCCCATACTGTTCTCCTTGATAAATACTTTTACAGTAGCATTGAATAAAGACTTCCTTCAAAGGCTTTGCTTTCTCCAAAAGCCCCAAGGCTCTCGGAATGAGAATCATAGCATCGGCTATTTCCTGTGCCATTTTCTTTGCCAAAGCTTCATCACTCATTCTGAGAAAGCCGAAAATCGTGGACGAATAGCTCTTATCTGTCGCACAGGTCTCCATCCAAAAGGAAGCAAAGGCCTCCCATTCCGCTTTTCTTAAAGAAAAAACTGTCTCGGAAGTCCCTTCCTCTGAAGGGTGAAAATTCTCCAAAAATTCTGCTACTTCTTTTTTTAGAGACTTCCTATTCCAAAAATGAATTCCTGCACGACCACAGATTAAAATACTCATCCAGCTGAACATATAACGATCCACAATCGTATTCTCTTTCTGAAAAAGAACCGTATGTCCCGCTCTTTTTTCCTTCAAAGAGGGGTATCTTTCATACAGCACGGAAAGTCTCTCTTCTTCTCTCTTCTTTTCTTCCTCCGGGGAATTGCTCTCCCCATTTTCCGTATTCTCCGTTTTTTCTGCATTCCCCGTGTTTTCACCATGTTTTAGCGCTTCCGCGCCTTCCATGCTGTTCAGTCTTTTTATTTTCTCTAGTAAGAATGCTTCTCTTTTTAAGGGGTCCCTCTCTTTATAATAGGCCTTCGGCCAGTCCGAAAACGGATCCGTGTCAATCTTCAGCTCATCGTTATACAGCATCTTCTTACTCCTTTACGGCTTTTTCTTCCTTCTCTTCCGAAGAAATGATTCATGATTCATTCATATTTTGTTAGCACATTGTTTACAGGCTTAACACAGTTTATTCATTCCTCTTTTTTATACTCTGTATCAGATAACGAAAAATCGTTATTCAAATAATAGATTTTTTTCATAATACTCGGCAGGAGCGTCCTAAAGATTGCTCCTGCCTCCTCCCTTTTATAGGGTATTTTCTTCTTTCTTTTTTTCATATTTCGCGAAAATTCTGCGAAAAAAAACGGAATTTATCCAAGCCAAAAGCGGAAATCCCAAGATAAAAAATACCGGCACAAAAATCGGGAATATTTTCAGGAGAAAAAGCACGCCGAGAACCCCCAGAATATCGATTGCCAACATCCCTAAAGTATAGGGAAGGTGACGAATAGACATAAGAAGCGCAAGAATCAAAGTTTTTTGCCAAGAGTTTGCATATCTGGAAAGCAAGGGCCAAACATAAAGAAATACAAAGCACCAAAGTAAAATAAGAGCATCGGTAATCCCTCTAAGAAAAAAACAGAGAACCGCGTTATTTTTAAAAACCTCCGTGAAAAAGCGATGATCCAAAAGAAGAATCAACAGTAGGGGAAGTAGAATTAACCATAGCACAAGCCCCTCCTTCCAATTTCTCTTAAAAGAGCGAAGAAACATCCGAATGTTCCCGTCATCCTCATCCTTTACGATTTTTAAAGTACAGTAGTATAAAGCGGTGGTAGAAATGCCGAAACTGAACAACGGAAGAGAAAAAACAATCCAAAGCAGATTCAAAACCATAATATCCGCAAGTCTTCCGATAAATCGCCATATATCATTGTCATAATTAAAAAATCCCTGCAGCATTTAGTCTCTACCCTTCTCCTCTTTCATATATTTTTTTGCATCCTTTAAAAAGCTGAAACTGATAAGCAAAATCACAAAGCCTATCGGAAATGCGGCAATAATGGATACGGATTGCAGATTTACCATAGAGCTCTCCGAAAAGACCAGCGCAATAGGCAGGAGAATAAGAAGAATCGCCCAAAATCCCTGTACCTTTTTCCCGGGTTCCTCTCCCTCCGAAAGACTTTTATAACTATACTGTGACGCCACTAAAGCAATAGAATCAAAAGAGGTGGCATAAAATGCAAACATGCCAAGAAGTAAAAGGACAAGTACAAAAGGAGCAAAGGGAAGGGTCTCCAGACATCTTACCACCGTCTCATAAAGGGACTGCGTTTTCTCATAAATTGCAAGAACGGGAAGTCTGTGAAATAATTCCAGAGAAAGAGTATAGTTTCCTAAAACAAGGAAACTGACAAAGGTACTTCCCACGCCGAAGATATAGCCCCCGAGAATCGTCTGTCGTATCGTTCTCCCTTTACTGATACTTCCGATAAAGAAAGGAGAAGCGACACACCATACCATCCAATAAGCCCAGTAGAAAATAGTCCAGTTTTCCGGAAAATGGTTTTCTCCCATAGGATCGGTATAGCTGGCCATCGTCGGAAAATGCTCAATCATCTTTCCAAGAGCAAGAAATCCGTGTTTCAAAATGAATTGACCGGATCCGCCGAAAAAGAAGATATACGCTAAAAGGCCATAAAACAGCCATGTACAGGCCTTGGCAAGAAGAGCTATCCCCATCATGCCCTTCAACAAGGAAAAAGTGTACAGTGCACAAGTCACAACTAAAATAAGAAGAGTCAGTTCTCTTACGGAAAGAGCGGGAAAAATTTTTTGCATGATTTCCGCCATAAGGGGAGTAGCCACGGAGAAAGTGGTAGCCGTTCCCGCAAGAAGAGCAAATATTGCTAAAATATCAATCCCCTTCCCTAGGACTCCATCCGTTTTTTCTTTTAAAATAGCTCTGCAAGCCTCCGAATAACGCTGCTTACTCCGCTTTCTCACATGAAGCATGAAACCGAAGGCGGAAGCAAGAACCAGATAAAAGCTCCAAGGAATGGGACCCCAATGAAAGAGGCTATAGGCTGTCGCCCACTCTTCTCTTCTTCCGAGGCTCTCCACATAGGGTTCCCTCACATAGCTAATCCACTCGCAAAAGGAATAAAAGAGAATATCTGCCGCTAGTCCTGCGGTAAACATCATGCTTCCCCAGGTAAAAAAAGAATATTTCGGTTTTTCATCCGGCTTTCCGAGAACGATATCTCCGTAAGAAGAAAAAGCAATGTAAAGGGAAAGCAGAAAAACAAAGGCTCCCAAGCCCAAATAGTATACGGCAAATTCCGTTCCTAAAAAGTTTCTTATGCCGGAAAGAATCCGATTGGAATTTTCCGGATAGATAAAGAAGAAAAAGCATAGGAGAAGAATCGCGAAAAAAGGGATTCCCGTAATGCCGTAATCTATTCTCTTCCTATTCTCCGTCTCTTTCACGTCCATGTCTTCTTTCCCCTCCATCTTCTTTTTCACCTCCATGTCTTCTTTTCCCTCCATCTTCTTTTTCACCTCCATGTCTTCTTTTCCCTCCTAATCCTCTTCCAAGAATTCCTCATAATTTTCCCGGTCCACTTTCGCATAGGGAAGTCTCGTAATCTTTTTAATCTCCTCCTTTTCCCCTTTTCCTTCCGTAGAAGTGCTCAGTCGGAATGCAAGAGAGAAAAGGGCTTTCGCCTGCCCTACACCGTCATTATACACGGTAGCCTGAAGACTCCCTTTTTTTACCGCATCAATTCCCGCCTTTGTTCCGTCAATACCGTAAATCAAAGGACGCCTGTCCTTAGGCACCCCTATTCTATCATATGCATCGATTACGCCAAGTGCCATATCATCATTGTTCGAAATTATTAATTCAATCTTCTCCTGAAATTCCGCATAAAACTGCATCATCTTGCTTTGTGCTTCCGCTCTATTCCAATTGGCAATCCCGTAGCTTAGTCTTTCAATCGGAATGTTCTTCTCCTTCAAAGCCTGAATAGCATACTCGGTCCGCATGATGGAGTCTTGATGACCGGCCTCCCCCTCAAAGATAAGGTACTGAATCTTTCCGTCACCATTTTTATCCACTAAAGGAGAAAGCACCGAATCCGACTCTTTCTCTTCAAGAATATCCTTCGCAATCAATTCTCCCTGCATAATCCCTGACTGTTTGGCATCGGCGCCCACATAATAGAGCCTGTTCCAACGAAAAAGATCCTCCTCTACCAATTCTCTGTTAAAGAAGATAACCGGTACATTTTTCTTTTGCGCCATATCGATAATTTCCGAAGGAGCCGTGCGATCGACCAAATTCACACAAAGTACATCGCAGGAGTTTTGCAACATTTCCTCTACCTGTTCATTTTGCATCGCCTGACTGCCGGCCGCATCGTAGCGGGAAACGTTTACCTCATATCCTTCCGAACGCTTTTCCGCCACTTCCCTGTCAAAGGCCTTCATATATCCTGCAAGAAAGGTATCATAGCTGTCATAAAGGCTGACGCCGATTTTGATTTTTTTCTTCCCTCTTTTTTCCTCTGTCCTGCTGCAACTTAGTAAGAGCAGGAAATCAAAGAGAATAAGCAGTACTATGACTAATTTCCTTTTCATCAATACACTCTCCTGTCCCCCGACACGTAAAAAATCGGAAGCGTCTTTTCCCGCCAAGTCTCTGTTCTAGCCTGTGGGAAATAAAATCTGTTCCATCTCATCGCTATACATATTGCTTGCTTTTACCACATAAAACTTCACCATTCTGTCTTCCGGAACTCTTCTTGTGTTGGAGAGACTTAGCCAAAGACTTTCCATCGCGGAATAAGCCACTTCATATTGATCAATGACGATAAGCGTTCTGATTAGTCCTCTGTCCAAATCGTAAACCGCTTCATCGGAATCTCCTACTCCGTAGAGTTCCACGAAACTTCTTCCCGTATCTCTTAAATATCTTGCCGCAATCTCCAAACTGTCATTTTCCAAAGCAATGATAAGATCCACACTTAGCTAATGATATGCCTCTTCCAGATCCTTCTGACCCAGTCACCTGTCGCTAATCTCCCAAGCAATTTCCTGCCCGTTTTCAAGGAGCTTCTTCTTCAGGGAAAGAAGACGTCTTTTCATATTCCCTTTATTTTGATTTCCGCTAAGAATGCCTATGCGAAGCTTGTATTTCTGCAAATCGCTCCGTAAAACCTCATCCGAAAGCGCTTTTCCGAGAGCTTCCTCATCTACTCCCACGGAGGAGACGGCTCCGGAAGCTTCCGTAAATTCCTTTTCACTGTTAACCAACTCGATTTTACCGTTTTTCCCAAGCTCGTTCAGCATTGCTCCGGTTCCCTCCGTTGCTCTAAGCTCCGTGATAATGCCGTCCGCTCCACTTTTTAGTTCTCCGGAAATACTCAAATACTCCTGCTGAATAGAGATAAAGTGATTCGTAGTCACATAATTATATTCCATATTGTAATGCTTCGCGGCCGCATTTAAGCCCTTTCGAAACTTTTCCCATCCGGCAGAACTGCTGCGGTCCACCACAACGGAAATCTTATATCTGGGGGCTTTGTTCTCTCCTAATAGTCTCCCAAGAGAAAGGAAGAGCAATAAAACTGCTATGATTGCCAGTCCCGTAGTAAACAATCGGTTCTCCCTCATGCGTCTTCCCCTCCAAAAGAAAGTTCTTTTTTCGCGGAAGAAAAATCACCATGTTCAAGCTTCTTCCGATTTTCCTCCGTATATTCTATATAGGGGAGACGAATCTCCACTTTGGTCCCCTCATCCGGAGCCGTGACAATCTTTAATCCGTAATCCGGTCCGAAACGAAGGCGAATCCTCCTATGCACATTGATAAGCCCTACCCCGGAACCTCTCTTTTTTTGCGCGGTAAAGCTCGGCTGGTTGTCTTCTTTTTCCAAAAGTTCCGCTGCTTTCTCCTCTGTCATGCCGAAACCGTTATCCTCCACGAACAGAAGAATCTCCGGAATCTCTCCTTCTATTTTTTCTCCCCTTACCCGAATCTCGCCATCTCCGTCCATGCCTTCCATGCCATGGTAAATCGCATTTTCCAAGATGGGCTGCAAAATGAGCTTTATGGTAAGACAGGATAAGATTTCTTCAGGAACGGAGAAATCAACGGAAAATTTATTTTTAAAACGAAGCTTTTGAATGTTCATATAGTTTTCGGCATGCAAAAGTTCCTGAGAAAGCGGTATAATATTCCTGCCTCCGGAAAGACTGATGCGGAAGAAGCTGGCAAGCTGTGTCACCATAAATACGGCATTTTCCCTCTTTTCACTTTCAATCATCCATACCACGGATTCCAAAGTGTTATAAAGGAAATGCGGATTAATCTGAGACTGGAGCGCATCCATCTCCGCCTGCCTTTTCTCCTCCTGCTCATGAAGTTTTTCCTTTGTAAGTTCATCAATTTTTTGAAAGGATTGCAGAAGCGTTTTCCCCAAATGAATGATTTCCGTGCTTCCGTAATCGGAGATTTCCGCCATGGAAAGACGCTTTTCTCCCATGTTTTCAATATCTTCGTTTAATTTTCGAATAGGATAGGAAAGCCGCAAGGAAAGCAGCTGGTTAAAAATAAGGGAAATCAAAAGCGTTAAGGAAATCAGAATATAAACATAATAAAGCATGCCCCCATGCGCAAAAATCCGGCTTTTCTCTTCCATTACCGATACCATTTTCCAACCGGTATAGCCTATCGTATCGATAATAACCGTTTTCTTCCCCTCTCCGGCTTTGATATAATGTATTCCATCCTCCCACTCCGCGGTTTCTTCCGCATTTTCCCGAAAAGCTCCTTGCAGAATTTCACGCATACGAGGGTGATAAATCAGTTTTCCCTCCTTATCGCAGAGATAGAAATAGCGGGCATTATCCTCCCCGTTAAGCTTCTCCATCATCCTTTCCACGGAATCATAATTCATATCGACAAGCAATACCCCGTTATCGCTTATGCCTTCACGGTTCAGCTCCACCGCACGACTAAGAGAGATAACCCAGTGAGTCCGAAAAGACGGATCATCAAAAAGATTCTGCACATGGGGAAGGGAAAAATGTAAATTTTCCACTTGCAGAACAGCGGAAGAAAAAAAGCTTTGTTCCGTAACCTTCCGGTTCTTTTTCTCCGAAGAAATGGGAACTGCCGAAATCAGCTTTCCCTTGGAAGAAAAGATAGCGACGGAAACAAGCTTATCCTTATGTGCCTCATATAAAAGATTCATTTCCTCATTGACACCGGGCATCCCGAGGTCCGAACTTTTAATCACATCGTAATACATGGCATCCGAAATACGACGCATGCTGACTAAATACTCCTCCAGCTGATTGGCACCCTGCTTTAAGAGAAGCTCCGTCTGCGTTTCCTGCTCTCTCTTTAAGCGGGAGGAGAATTGCAAATACAAAATAGAGGACAAAAACAAAATAATCAGCACGGAAAGAAGCATGAAGCTTAAAAGAATCATATTGTGAAAGGAGCGAAAAGGCGACTCCGCAGAAAGAAAAGGAACGTAGCCCTTTTGAAAAAAAACATCCTGCAAGAAACTTCTCTTTGCGCTCTTCTCTTTATGCTTTTCTTCTCTTCCCCCTTCCGGGGATAGCCCACTTTCCGGCATCTTCATCATGCATCCTCTTTTTTCATCCCGCTGGTCTTATATTTAGACGGGGACATTCCGAATTTTTTCTTAAAGGCATAGCTGAAATAATTGGGGTCCGAGTACCCTACAGACTCCGCTATGATATAGGTTTTCTCCTCCTCTTCCAAAAGAAGTCTTAGCGCCTTCTCCATTCGATAGTCCGTTAAGTAATTGATAAAACTTTTTCCGGTCTCCTTCTTAAAAACTGTGGAAAAATAAGCCGCAGAAACATGAAGTTCGAAGGAGAGCGCCTCCACGGAAAGATCCTTGTCCATATAATGGCTATGCACATGCTCTACCGCCTTCTTCACAAAAGACTTGGTCTTGTCGCTTCGCTTCTCCTGAATCAAGACCTGTACCTTCTCACAGACCTGCTTCATCCAAGCGGAAAGCTCCTCCAGATTGAACTGCTGCACCTTTTGGTAGACATCCTCTTCTTTCGGGAAAACAAGCCCTGCGTCTACCTGATTGGACAAAAGAAATTTATGAATATTGGTCACCAAATCCATCAAAAAAAACTGATACTCCTGCAAAGAGGGCTTTTCCAAGCTGCTGTTTTTAATATAGAGGTCTATATCCTTATGCAGCTCTTCCTTCGATGCCATACGAATGCTGCGATAAATATCAAGAAGTCGCTCTTCGTCTAACAGTTCCCGGTTCAGAGAGCGATTCTCCTTCTCCTCCGGGTTAATATCGGAAACGGCAATAGCCTTCCCTCTTCCATATATCACCCGGTAGGCAACCGCATCTCTTGCCCCCATATAGGATAAGGGTAAATCCATCAGAGAAGAAACCGTCTTCCCGATTCCTGCCGTAATTGTGGCATCGCAAACATGCTTTGCCATACGACAAAGCGTTTCCAGCTCATCGGTCAACCTATAGCTGTCCTCCTCTTTTTCCATCTGGGTAATCACCACCGTATTCCCGAGATAAGTAAAGAAGCAGGCTCGCCAGCTTTGACTGAGTCTTTCTTCCGCAAGCTTACGAATCGACATGGTAATCAGAACCGGATTAATCCCCTCAGGAGAAAGGCTGATACTGTTATGCAAAAGCACCACACAATATTTCTTTCCCGGAAGGCTGATCTGGTAATCCAGCATTGTGTGATTCAGTTCATCCTGCCTCACATTTCCCTCAATCAGGGAAGTATAAAAGCTCTCCTGTAAAATAGGCAGGCTTTCCATATAATAATTCTTCAGCCTGTTGATATTCTGTTTCTCATCAAATTCTTCGTCCAGACGTTCTCTGACTCTTTGGAAAATACGGGACAGCTCATTACTGTCTACCGGCTTTAGTAAATATTCCTCCGCTTCCAGACGAATCGCTTCTTTAGCATACTCAAACTCGTCAAAGCCGGAAAAAATAATGATTTTAATGGAAGGATAGCGCTCCTTCAGCTTATGGGAAAGGGTCAGGCCGTCCATATAAGGCATCTTAATGTCGGTCAGCACCACATCAATCTGCTTCTCCTCCGCAATTTCCAGTGCTTCCAAACCGTTTTTCGCGTAACCCGCGAGGCTGTATCCCATAGCCTGCCAATCAATCTTCCGCGTAATGGCCTCTATCACATCCTCTTCATCATCCACCAAAAGTACGGAATATTCTTTCATTTCTTCTCCCCACTATACTTTTCTTCTATGCGCCTAAACTGCAGTCCGGTAAGAAACAGTCCCAAAAGAACCAGCGCAATACCGAGAAACGGGTGGAGCAGCATGCAAAAAGAAGCCACTAAGGTAATCGCAGCAAAAACGAGAACCAGAATTCCGGCTTCTCTTCCATACCCCTTCTTATCCTGAATAGGGGGACGCCCCTTCGGGCGAATACTTTCAATATCCTGAAATACCAGAAGTTTAATTGCATAATACAAAAGCAAGACCGTAAAAAGCAGGGGAAGGCCCATTTCCTGCATAATCTTCTCTATCATAGCTATAGATTCTTCTCCTAAATTTTTCTTCCAAACGAGACATCACACAATACTCGAGCAATAATCGTTTAGAATTAAAGGTAAAAATAATATGAATCGAAACCTATCCCCGAAAGTGCGGGGAAGAATATTCGTTTAATTCTACAAAATAGCCGTCTTTAATGCAAGAGAGAGGCTCTAATAATTCTATAAAAAACACAAGCTTTCTTCTTTAGATTGACAGTTCAAACTCTGCCATGTAGTATTCTTGTGTCGTATTATTTTCACCGTTTTATGAGGAGTTTTTATGAAAAATACCGTCTTCGTAAAGAGACTTGTCGGCACTGCCATTCTTACCGCAGTGGTCATAAGTCTGCAACTGGTTCTTGGCAGTGTAAAGCTCGGTCCTTTCAATATAACCTTTACTCTGGTTCCCATCATTTTGGGCGCCATCCTCTACGGCCCTTTAAGTGCTGCCTTCCTGGGCGCTGTATTCGGGCTCACGGTTTGTTTTTCCGTAATATCCGGAAATGATGCCGGAGGCTTTGTTCTCTTTAGCCAAAGACCGATTATTACTCTTCTTCTATGCCTTATTAAAAGTACAGCTGCCGGATATCTTTCCGGTCTTCTGATAAAGGCTTGGGAAGGAAAAACGCTTTCCGTAAAGACGGGAAAACATAAAAATTCCTCTATCCTCTTCGCCGCCGTTCTCGCTCCAATCGTGAATACCGGAATTTTTATTCTCGGGCTCCTTCTCTTCTTTCAAGATACCCTAAGTACTTGGGCAAACGGAAAAGAGTATGTTATGCAATTTATCCTTTTCAGTATCTTAGGCGTTAATTTTTTAGCGGAAATGCTGATTAATCTCCTTTTGGTGCCTGTGATTATACGAATTCTTGCCGGAGTACGTTTCACCAAAGAGGAAGTGGAGAATCTTTAATCCTTGGGAGGGTAAAATGATATTAGCCATCGATTGCGGAAACACACACACCAACTTCGGTTGCATCAAGGAAAATGGAGAAATGGTACAGATTTTCTGTATGGAAAGTAACCGAAAAAAAACCGGCTATGAATACGCCGCCGATATTGATGAAATCTGCACACTGCTTAAAATCTCCACCTATGCGTTTCAAGCCGTGGTACTCTCTTCCGTTGTGCCGGAACTTACCGGTTCTTTTAAAGAAGCCGCAGAAATACTGAGAATAAAGGAGTGTTTTATTGTAAACAGTGAAAATGTTTCCGCCCTCTCCTTCTCCTCCGGAGCACGCGAAGAGGTCGGCCCGGACTTGATTGTTTCCGCCGTGGCGGCAAAAAAACTCTATCCTCTTCCCGCAATCATCATCGATATGGGAACGGCAAGTACGCTGACCGTCGTAAATAAAGAAGGTATATTTATGGGTGGTGTCATTCTCCCCGGAGTAGGCATTTCCATGAATGCTCTTGCAAAAGAGACCTCTCTTCTTCCCTCTATCGATGTCGCGCCGGCAAAAAAACTGATTTCTTTAAATACTGTCGATGCCATGCGTTCCGGTATTATTTACGGTACGGCAGGTTCCTTAGACGGTATCAATGATCGCTTCTTACATGAGCTTGGAGAAAATGCCAGTCTTCTCGCAACCGGAGGGCTCTCCCATCTCATTTGCCCCTACTGCAGGCACAAAATCACAGTCGATGAAAACCTGCTTCTAAAAGGTCTTTGGGAAATCTGGACGGATTACAGAGCCTCCAGTCTTCTATCTCCTTTATAAAAGAGGCGCAATAAAGCGCAGGAAGCCTTGCAGACTCCTCTTAAAAATACTACGCTTACTGTCCCATTCTCTGCTGACCTCTCTTGAAGTACGAAAAAGCTCATAAAAATCGTCCGCTATATCAAAGATACAAGGACTCTCGTAAATCAGCACGCCATTTTCAAAGTGATGGTAAAGAGAGCGATAATCAAAGTTGATCGTTCCTACCGCAGCAAGGCGATAATCCACCAAAACCTGCTTAGAGTGAAGGAATCCCGGAGAATACTCAAAAATACGGACGCCCGCTCGAAGAAGCTGCGCATAATAGGAACGGCTGATGGCATAAATCATTTTCTTGTCCGGAATCCCGGGCAGAATGATGCGTACATCCACACCCCTCTTTGCGGCATTGGTAAGAGCCCTGCTCATCTCATCCGTAATAATCAGATATGGCGTAGTGATATACACATATTCTTCCGCCGATTCAATCATATTGAGATATACATCTTCCCCGACCGGATTGTTGTCTATCGGCGAATCCCCATACGGTATACAATAGCCCTCTCCCGGAAAATAGTCCCAATGCCGTGGAAGATAGTTATAAAGGCCTCTAACCGGACTGTCATCCATGGCATGCCACATCTCGAGAAAAAGCATGGTCAGGCTCCCCACCGCTTCTCCTCTGAGGCGAATCCCGGTATCTTTCCAGTAGCCGTAGGGAGAGCGAATATTAAAGTACTCATCGGCCAAATTATAGCCTCCGGTAAAACCGATTTGTCCATCTACTATCGTAATTTTTCGATGATCCCGATTATTCATAAAGAGATTGACAAGCGGTACAATCGGGTTGAAAATCCGGCATTGAATGCCGCCATCTTCCAGTTCCTTTAAAAAACGGGGACTGATGAAACCGACCGAACCCACATCATCATAAAAGAGACGAACTTCTACCCCTTCTCCCGCTTTCATAAGAAGGATTTCTTTGATTTCCGAAAAGCTCTCCCGATTCTCTATCGCATGATATTCCATAAAAATAAACTTCTTTGCACTTCTTAACGCTTCAATCTGTGCCTCAAGACCGAGGATGGCTTCCTTATAAAAAACAACTTCCGTATTTCGATAAGCAGGAAAACCTGCCGTATGCTCCAGCATGGAAAACTGGTTTCCCACTCTTTTGTTTTCCTTTAGAAGTTCTCCTAAAACCACATGGCTTTGATCCAGATAGGGAAAAAGCATACTGTCCGCCAGTTCAAAGCGTCTTCTCATCGTTCTTCTGAAATTTGTTCCGTAAACCAAAAAATAGAGTACCCATCCCAAAATCGGCATAGCCATAATGAAGACAACCCAAGTCATCTTAATCGAAGCATTGGTTCTCCTTCCAATAATGGAAAAAATGGAAAGAGTGGAAAAAATGCGAAAAACAATGGAAAAAGTGATGTAATTGTCCACAAGGCGCACCAAAACCAAATAAAACCAAGCTATCTGCAAAAGAACGGCAAGCATCACAAAAAGCAGTCTTCCGACACTGTTTTTTTGGTCTTCTCTGTGGACCGTTCCTGTTCTCTTCAACATAAGTACACCCCCTTCCTAAAATAATCGGTCTTTTCCCCTTAGTATATAACGCTTAAGCATACATAAGCGGGATTCTCTTATACAAAAGCTCCTCGCATTTTTCGGCACAGGACTTCTATCCGTGTTAGATTTAAATCTGCGCAGGATTTCAATCAGTGCAGGACTAAAACAGGCGAATATATGCCGGAAGCCCGTCCTCATATTCCGCGCTGCATTCTCCCAAAATCAAGGGACGAAGATAGGACAGGCATTCCTCTTTCAGGCTATGCCCGTTTTCGGAAATCCACTCCTTGGGAAGCTTTTTTTCCTTATTGGCCACCTCCTCCAACGGAACGGAAGTAAATTGCACCGTATACTCTCCATGCATACCGTTTACCCGCTTAAGGCTTACCATTTTTCCGCTTTCTCCGGAAAGCACAAGACGAACTGCTGCCTCACCAAGGGAAAAAGCCTCAAGCACATCGGTTTTGGAGAGGCTGTGGCTTGCACAGCGCTGCAATAAGTTAAATTCTATCGCACGCGTTTTTACGTTTTTCTCTTTGATAACCCGGTATGGCATAGTCTCCGACTCGGCAGCCTCGTGGATGAAACCCTCCAGCACTGCTCCGGTTCCCCCTGCGATACTATGCCCGAAGCTGTCCTTCTCCCCTTCTTCCTTTCCGTAAGTGTAGAGAAAACGTCCGTTTTCGTCCTTCACTCCTTCCGAAACCGCAACCATAATATGCGGATGCTCTTTCAGTGTATCTTCTATGTCGGATAGAAACTTTTCTTTGGAAAATGTGCTTTCCTCCACATAAATTAAATACGGAATGCTGCCTCGCTCCGCGGAAAGTGCCGCAGAAGCCGTAAGCCAGCCTGCGTTTCTTCCCATCATCTCCACTATCATCACATAATTCTTGTCATAGACTCTGCATTCCTCTTCCAGCTCCAAAAGACAGGAACTCAGGTATTTTACGGAAGAAGCAAAGCCCGGACAATGATCTATTCCGCATAAGTCATTGTCGATAGTCTTAGGTACACCAATAACCTGAATATCCGCTCCTACACTTTTAAAATAGAGAGAAAGCTTCCACGCCGTATCCATGGAATCGTTTCCTCCGATATAAAGAAAGTAGCCGATATTCCATTTTCGAAAAATACGAAGAAGCTCCTCAAACTCTGCGGGATTCTCCTCGGGATTTTGCAGTTTTTTTCTACAAGAGCCAAGAGCGGAAGACGGTGTGGTAGCCAGACGAGCGAAGTAGGCGGCAAAACGGATTCCAAGCTCTTCTTCCACCGTTCCTCTTTCCTCCGTCCCCCTCTCCCGATAAAGCTCCTTGGCAAGAGGAGAGAGAGACGCATAATCCATCTTTTTTCCGGAAAACAGCGCTTCCTGCTGTTCCTTTACAATCTGCGAAAGATGGAGAAAATCTTCCTGAAAAACACCTTCTATCCCATATCGTGCACCGTATACATTTCCTATCTCCCCTTTTCTCAGCGCTTCCCTGATTACTCCCGAAAGACTGGCATTAATCACTGCAGTCGGACCGCCGGACTGCGCCACCAAGAGATTCTTTTTCATTTTTCCCTTTTTCCCTTCTACCTGTACTCCACTTCCCTATACCTGTACTGCACTTTACTTCTACCTGTACTCCACTTTTTCTCTACCTGTACTACAACTCTACTACGCTTTCCCGTCCAAAAACTTCTCCAGATAACTTAGCGGGAAAGGAGGAGAGGCAAGCGGTCTTACCGCAAGACTGGTTAACAGAACGGGATTATCGTCTGCAAGAGCCCGGTTCAGATTCAACTTCCCGCAACGTGTGCAGCGGTGTAAAATACTCCAATCTCCGTCTTCTCTCGAAACGATAGCAAGGGGCTCCATTTCCCCATGGCAGGAAGCGCTCCTGTCTCCTCTCTCCTCATCCACATGAAGACTGTAAAGGCAATACGGACAATGATTCCGGTGATTGGAGCCTGCTCCCTCGGGATGAATCTCCCTTCCGCAGTGTGCGCAGATAAACCTTTCCGAACAGGCCTCCGTGCGGTAGTCCGCCTTCGTCACTCCCATAGGTGCACGGTCTATTCCCTTTTTTTGCTGTCCCGATTTTTTTTCCTTTCTTTTTACCGACATATCTCCATTCTTCATGCTACCCTCTTTCTCCAAAACTTACCCACGCATGACAATACGCACCCGAGCGCTTCTTGTCAAGGTCTATCTCTCCTCCGTCCAATCGGGTATATTTTTTGCCATAGTCTGCACTAAGATAGCGATTTCTATTAAAAGCCGGTCGCTATGCTCCCGGCAATTTCGATGAATTAATTTTCCGATTTGCTCCATACGGTACTTTACCGAATTCGGATGAAGAAACATTCTCTCCGCGGCAAGCTTCAGATTCCAGTCGCACTCCGAAACAACCTGCAAAGTCTCCAGCATATTTTTTCCGTTTTTCCGGTCATAGTCCAGTAGCGGTTGCAAACAATTTCTGCAAGCTTCCAACGCTTCCTGATTGTCCAGAATCGGAAGAAAAATCCGGAATAAATCCATTTTTTCATAGTACAAAATACGGTTAAACCAGGAAAACATATAGCTTAAGCGAATGACTTCCCGGGCCTCCTGGTAGCTCAAATAAATTTGTTCTATATTCTCATAATATCTGCCGATTCCGAAAGAAATCGTAAAGGGAATGTTCTCGATGCTTTTCTGAATTCTAGAAAAAGCTTCGGCGATGTGCTTCTCCATCTGCTTCCGTTCCTTCGGTCGAATGCTCAGGACGAAAATGATGATGTCGCTCAGCTTCACATAGTGAGCATTCGGATAAAATCGCAAAATCTCCCGAATGGAAATATCAAAGATTTCCGTGCTCATTTCCTCCAGCATCTTACTTGTATTGTTGCTGAAATTCCTTTTGAAACGTTGCTTAATATTGTTGATGTCCACTTCCAGGACGATTCCGCCGTCATGAAAGTCCCAGCCGAAGATTTCCGCACGATTATGAATCTCCGTTTCGCTCTTGATATTGTGAATTAAAATGTCCTGAATGAGTAGCCCTTTATACCGCTCCGCAACCTGCCTGTTGGAGATGATGGTTTGTTCTCGTAAAATAATATTTGTGGCGGCATTTTCCAAGGCAATCTTAAAACCGGGGTCCCTTTCCCGTATCAAGGCAGTACCGCCATCCTCTTCCATCTCCCGCTCCAAGACACCTTTCTCAAAAACGAGTACTCCGAATCTGCGGTTTTGATTGGCAATCAAATGAAGATCATACCGTGCAAGATCAATATCCCTATGAGAAAGAATTCTTTCCGTCTTTAAGTGCTGTGCGAGATTGCTTTCCGAATCCGAATACCAGATTTGTGCCGTTTCAAAGTCAAAGAAGGCGGTAGGAACCCCAACGATGGACATAAAGGCAGAGAGAATATCCGGAATACTGGCATCACTTACGGCAAGCTCCGTGAATTTGGTGTGAATAAGATTTGCCTGAATCAAACGGTTCGTTTGCTGATTCACAAGTTCACTCAAAATAGGATTGATAATATCCGCATACGGAAACTTCTGCGGAATCAAAAGAAGGGGAAGACCGAGATCATCGGAAAGAGCCAAGGCCGAATCCGGAATATTCTCGATATAGCGACCCTGCTTGATTCCGAGCGCACTGGCCTTTCGTGCTTTCAAGGTCCGGATAAAGCGAAGGAGTGCCTCTTCATCATCTTTTAACATATAGGCGGTCGTAATAACGAACTCTCCGCCCGAAAGCCATTTTGCACCGTCCGGCGTATCAATGACCGTCACGGTGCTGATTGCATTTCCCGCTCCGGACAAACCGGCAAGCAGAGAAAATTCGGAAAATCTTTTGTCTTTTAAAACATCTTGTATTTTCATCATGAGAATCCCGTTTTCCGCGCTTAAATCGCTGTAAGAAGAGAACAATACTTATCTTTAATTATACGAAGCGCGAAAGAGGATTGTCAAATACGACGGATGTAGGATGGCATGAGGCAGTACTGTAGGATTGCATGAGACAATACACTGCAAGCAAAGACAGTGCAATACGCTGCAGCACGGATACGACAATATAACAAAGTATGGGCCGGCCAATATAACGAACCGAACGAAGTAAAAGTGACCCCCGGAAGGAACAAAGCCCTAAACGGAAGCCACTTTTACAGAGGCGAAAATTTATGGAAACGCACGTCTCCTCCTCATTCGAAAACACGGAGGAAACAAGCGTTATCACCTGTATTTCGAGGATTCAGCTCTTTTAACTGTAGAAATTTCTCTGTATTTTACTTCAGGAACTTCTCCGCAATCGCTACGAAGCTTGCGCTACCCATCCAGAACACATCCTCATCCACGTCAAACTTCGGATTATGATGCGGATAATCGGTCTTTTTTGCCGGATTCGCGGAGC
>CAUSIX010000002.1:0-26488 GCA_963531555.1 uncultured Oribacterium sp. | reverse complement strand
CGCTACAAAAGAAGACGATACCAAGAAAGAGGATCCGAAGCAGGAAGAACCAAAGAAGGAAGAACAGGAGGATAGCAAGACAGCCAGTCTCGTAGCGACTGCACAGACCAAACTGGTGCATACCGAGCTCGGGAATTTCCTCTCACTTGCTTTTTTAGACGGCACGAAAGAGGACTATACCGTTACAGTGGACGGAACGGACATTTCCTCCGCTCTCACGAATGTGGACGACTCCGGGCAGATTGCGAAGTGGAGAGCTACGGTTGCCCACCCGAAGAAACTCGTGATTAGTAGAAACTCGGACGGGAAGAAGCAGGAAATTAAGCTGGAAGAAGGGAAAGCCCAAGCGGAAGAGTCCAAGGTAGAAGTCACGGCGGGCGACCCGCAGGATCATCCGAAGTACCTTCTTGCACAGGGAACGGCGACCGTATTTGACCGTCTTCTTCCGAATAACGGGAAGGACGGAAAAGAAAGATTTACGCCGAAGAAGAGCACTTTTACTCTTTTTGAAAAGAAGAACGAGGATCCGGATGCCATTCAGGCGGAATTTTATGTGAAACCCGTCGTTATTGATGCGGAAGGAAACGGCGTCGGCGGAAAAGGAATCAAAGCGGAATTCAGCTTGGGAACGGATAAGGAGAAAGACTGGTTTAAGGGCATTGACCAGATTTCCCTTCTTCGTTATGAGGACAATACCGTCCTGAATCGGAATTTAAACTTCAAGAAGACGGATCCGGTATCCGGAAAGCATGGCTTTGTAGGTACATTGCAGGTGCCGGTCGGACAGGACAATATGCGTTCTCGCGGACTCTATATTTTGGCGATTCACTCCAAGAAGACGAAGGAAGTCATCACTCTTCCGATTGAGTTGCAGAGCAACACGAGATTCCAGGTGGACATCGCGCAGGAGACTATGGCACCGAAGACCGGAGAGAGAGTAAAGTTCCGGATTAACGGCGAGAATGGAGAGAGCTTCGGAAATGAAATCAAAGTCGATGATATGCAGGTGACTTTGGAGAAGCCGAGCGGAAAGAAGGAGAAGCTTTCCTATATCGATGATTACTTCAACTTCGGCGGCAATTTCATCCTCTACGGCACGAGTTCCAATAAAGAGAAGACGGTCAATACCGATGAAGCCGGGATGTATACCATTAAGATTAAATATTCCGGCTATCCTGCACTCAGTAAACAGTTTATCGTTTACAAGGGAGAAGGACAGAATACGGAAGACAAGCAGGAAGACGCGGCAAGAAGCAGTGCGAGAGCTGCCCACAGCGGGAAGAAGGCGGATGCGGTTTCTGCGGCAACAAGTGGAAAAACATCCACCCATGCGGGAAAGAAGGAATCCGGGAAGAAGGGGAAGGAATCCGTGTATGACGGGGTGTCCTCCGCAACCGCAACCGAAACCGTGAATACCCGTGTGAATGTGGTATTTGACTATGATCTCCTTGAAAATGCCCTTGTTTTAAACGGAATCAAGGCTTTGAACGAAGATGCCCGGAACGTCCTTGTACGGTACAACAGCATGAACTTTGAGGGCTCCGGTTACCTTTTTGATGAGGGGGCAAAAAACTACTACAGTGTAGAAAAGTATATGAATGCTCTGAAGGATGACGAGATGGCCGGCGGAAAAATTCGCTCCTATAGCGAGTACTGTAAAGAGGCTGAAGCAGCCGATTTTAACGGCGTATCGGAAGTACAATTCGTTCTGGAAGACGGGACGCTCGGAAGTCTGAGCGATTTCAAGAAGTACAAGGGAGAAGATACGCCGAGCTTTAGCGGAACAACCATCAAGAAGGGGGAGGATTTTACCCTTAGGACGGAGGATAAAGAGTATCTTCACGATATAAATGGAATTTATCTTGATGGAGAATCGCAGAATAAATTAAATGAGTATTATAAGACTGTGCTGCTGGACGAAAAAAATGGAACGATTGTGATTAAAAGCTCCGCATTTAATTTTTATAATACTCCCGAGGTTGGAGAGCATACCTTGACCATTTACGCCGGAGAGAAGTATAAGAAAGTAGATATCATCCTTACGATTACACAGGAAGAAATCAACGAGGAACCGGAGATTGTAGGGGAAGCCGTGGTAGGGCAGGACTTGACGCTTTCCTTAGCGAAAGCAGCGGTGGAGAATTTTCAATCAGTCTCTTTACAAAAAAAGGACGGAAAAGTGAAAAGAATCCTCAATAAGTCAGAAGGAGGCGATTCCGGAAACGATTACTATGTTCTGGATGAAGGGAATAATCAACTGATTATCAAAGCGGGACGTTTCAAAGAGGCGGGCGAGTATACGGTTTATGTGAAGATAGCAGGGCAGAATAAGACACTGAACACGACTTTCCAAGTGAAAGAAAAGTCCGATACACCGGAAGAACATAAGGAAGAAAGCGATACCTTAGCGGTGCCGGAAGGAGCAAGTTTGGAGTATGTTTCCTCGGACAGAACCTACCTAATCGGATTTGGCGGAGAACACAGCGAGGAAATCAAGAAATATTTAACGAACATCACTTCCGTATTCGTAAATAGTGTAAGTTATGAAAAAGCGTCAATCGATAATTTTAAGTGGCTAATCGGACGCTATGCACTGATGGATAGCGATGGTGGAGATAAAGAGCTTAACGAAATTGCTCTTTCCGGTCCTTCAAACGGGGCGAACAAGATTAAAGTTGTCGTTAAGGCAAAAGGATATGAAGATTTAAGCCTTACTTATCCGAATTCTGCCGAATAAACGATTATGCTTATTAAGACGATTTCATAAAAGTTTCATAAAAGTAAATTGCAAAAAAACGAGTATTCCGCTTCTGTGCAGGATACTCGTTTTTTGTATATAAAAAGAAGGAGCTGTAAAAAATTAAAATATTAATGAGATTCTTTGCAATATAGGTCTGAATGCGGGGTAGTCTGAGCCCGTCGGTACTTGCGAAAAACAAGAGAAACGCAGTTTTTCGCTTAGTATCCGTTACGTAAGGACAAACTTTTCATCAGAAAAGTTGTCCTGTACGAGACCAACTTCCGAAGGAATTTGCTTTGCGAAGCAAAGTGAGCAGTGGTTAACAAAACCACTGCTCAGTCAGGCGAAGCTAGCGAGAGCGTGCCCCAAGTTCAGACCTATATTGCTTAGAAAATTATTTTAATTTTTTACAGTCCGAAGAGCGTGCGATATCTCGCTTAGAAAGTACCGCGCTGCACTATCCTACGTTTAGGATATAGTGTCCGGTAACCAGAGAATAGATCCCCATGATGACGATGGCGATGCAAGCAATCAATCTGATGGGGTGAATGGTTGTCGGTGTGTCGACCTGCTTTGCATAGCGGATGTTTTGAATCTCTGCGAAGCTGATAGCGGCACAAACAAGGGTAACAACGATGGTCATAATCTGCTTTTGTGACATAATAATCTCCTTTTTCTTCTTTATAAAATATAGGAAAGCACTTACGGTATCATCCTCCTTCCCGGAGAAAATATCGTGAAATGTATTTTCTGTAGTTTCTGTAGGACCGGAGTCGATTTTTCCTTATACCGGATTAGTTGGCATGAGTGCCGGTGTTGTCCTCTCCGGATCCGCTTGTGTATTCATTACTGCTGTCCGCATATTCACTGAAATTGGAAAGACCGCTCAAATCCGGAGAGGAGGTATAGCTTCCTGCCAGAGGAACACTATGGCTTTCATTCAGAATCGGATAGGACGGCAGCGCCTTCTTATCGGAGAAGTAGGTTGTAATGGTGGCGAGAGCGCCGGTTCCCATGGTGAATGCCCAAAGCTGATAAAGGTTTCTGTGATAGCTTGCGGCAACCTGCGGATCATTTGCATCAAAAATATCCTGCATATATTGGAAACAATCGATAACGTGGGAAAAATCCTCATGGATAGCATCGGATAAAAGGAAGGCAAAGTCGAGCCGGTTTGCTAAATAGGACATTCCCGCCATGAATACAAGACAGACAGGAATACCGATTAGTCCGAAACGGCCGGCAAAAATCTTGTATCCGAGGACCGTTGTAAAGCCCATGATGACACCGCCGTAAAGCGATACATAGCCCAGTCTTGCGATAAAGAAGACGAAGATGGCACCGACAAAGGCACCGACGAGAGCACCGAAGATGCCGAGGATGATACCGGGGACACCGCGGCTTTCATCCTTCTGCCGTTTTTCGTCCGCATCCATTCTTAAGCTATCGAACTGTGCTCTGGTATAGACATGGCTTCTTCCGCTCAGACAATAGAGGGAGATATCTTCTTCCTCCCCATCTATTTCACTACAGTTCACTAAGCCGTTTTCGGCAAAGTGGGAAACGAGCTCGGCAATGCCGTCAACCATGTTTTGGATAGTCCCTTTATTGGTAAACCCGTTTTTAATGATTGCGCTGGTAAGGTAGCCGGACAGATTGATGGTGCTTACCGCTTTAATGTCTTTAGAAATTAACTTCATTAAGTCTTTGCTGGGATGATTCCCCATCTGTGACAGGGAAAAGCAGCATTCATGATATTTACCGGTGTAACGGATGTAAAGGTAATATCCGTTAAAAATACCGGCGGCCTCTCCGATGTCCTCGAGGTATTTTAGCCCCAGAGACTCCGCGACCGCCATAATGGTCTTGCTTTTCATTTTCTTTTTATTCTCCTCCTCATTGCTTTGAAAATACTTCTTGAATTAAAGATTTCCTTTCAATCGTAAAAATTAACCTTGGACATTATATATTTTATACTTACTTATGGCAACAAAAATAGAATAGAAATGGAGGGAAAAGGCGGAGAGAAAAGCACGGTAGAGTTTTTTTGAAAAAGAATTGACAGAACAAGGCTTCCTATGCTATTTTCTTAATGTTCTGAGTATGCTGATGTAGCACAGTCGGTAGTGCGTCGCATTGGTAGTGCGGAGGTCACGGGTCCGATTCCCGTCATCAGCTCTTTTGCAGCGGAAGCTTGGCTAGTTAAGCTTCCGCTTATTTTTAACAGAGAAGGTTTAGAAAAGGGAGTTCTTCATGGAAAATGGGTTAACAGCGGAATATCCCGTAATTGATGTTTATGCGACGGGAAAAAATATTGAGCGACTCAGAAAAGAAAAGGGCTTAAGCGTTAGGGATATTGCTTCCTTTATGGGATTTTTGGAGCCGCAGGCCGTATATAAGTGGCAGCAAGGGAAGGCACTTCCCAGTTTGGACAATATGTATGCGCTCAGCATTCTTTTTCATGTCTCTATGGAAGAGATTCTGGTGAACAGAGAAGACAGGGTGAAGAAAGGAAAGCATTTGGCAGCGTAAGTTTCTTTCTTTGTCATTTTATGGAAAAGTGCTCGAATTTTTCAGAAAAATGAGTATAATAGATAGGCATTAGACGCAGGATTGTTTTCATTAAAATAAAGTAGGAGTGTGGAATGGAGATAGGTATGAAACCGGTATTAGAGGTAGAAGAGCTTATTGAGAATCAGGGATTTGGACGTTTTGTTTGTAGTTCTCTGGTAAAGGGGGAAGGAACGGTGCTGGGAAATTCCCTTCGGAGGATTCTCCTTTCTTCCATGCCGGGAGCAGCGGTAAGTGAAGTGAAGATTGACAGTGTATATCATGAGTTTTCTTCCATTCCCGGGGTAAAAGAAGATGTTTCCGAGATTATTATGAATCTGAAGAACCTCGCCGTTCGCTATACCGGAAGCTCTGAAGAGCCGATTATGGCCTATGTGGATTACATGGGAGAAGGTGTGGTGCATGCGTCCGATATCAAAGTAAGCTCCGAAGTGGAAATCATGAATCCGGATCTTGTGCTGGCAACCCTTTCCGGAGAGGATGCCAAGCTGTATATGGAGCTTACCATAACCAGAGGGCGCGGATATGACGGGGCGAACACGCGGGAAACCGGCGATTTGGCAATCGGCGTCATTGCCGTGGATGCAATCTATTCTCCGGTAAAGAAGGTTAACGTATTTGTTGAACCGCAGGGAGAAGAGGAAAAGCTAGTTTTGGATGTCACTACGGATAAGACCTTGGCGCCGGAGGAAGCGGTATCTCTTGCAGCCAGAGTGTTGCAGACGCACTTGAAGCTTTTTATCGATATGGAAGGCAACGTTCGGGATATGGGCGGCAGTGGAAGCGATGCAGAGGATATGTCCAGTGCGGAACTGAACAAGAGTATTGACGAGTTGGAGCTCAGCGTGCGTTCTTATAACTGCTTAAAACGTGCCGGAATCAATACGGTAGAGGATCTTTGCTTAAAGACGATGGATGACCTGATGAAGGTAAGAAATATGGGAAGAAAGTCTTTAGATGAAATATTAAATAAATTAGAAAGCATGGGGCTTCACTTAGCTACCAAGTCGGAATAGTCAGATAACAGGGGATTGCTTTTGCGATGCCCTGTTTTTTTCAAATAGAGGGCGGGATGGAGAAAAAGAAGAGATTTTGGACTGAGCGGAGAAAGAGGGAGTATATCCGGGAAGCGGAGGATAATCTCTTTATTGTTGCCGGGCCGGGAACGGGAAAGACCACCCTTCTTTCGAAAAGAATGCTGAACCAAATCATGGGAGGGGAAAGACTATCCCATTTTCTTTTGATTGCCTTTACGGAGGAGGCGGTTCAAGAGTTTAAAGAGAAGATAAAGAAGCATTTGTACAGAGAAATTGCGATAAATAAAGAAGACAGCCACAGGCTGAAGAAAAAGCTGCACGGCATAGACAGAATGCATATCATGACCTTTACTTCTTTTTGCCTTTGGGTTATGGAAGAGGATCGGAAAATGCGGGGAAGGGAAGAGGAAAGTTCTTCCCCCGAAAGTTCTTCTCCGGAGGAGTGCTGCTATAGGATTTTACAGGAGAACAAATCTCTTTTACAAATCCTTAGGAGAGACTTTACGAAGATTTATGCCGATGAATTACAGGATTTAAACCGAACGCAGTTAAAGATTCTTTTAAGTCTTGCAACGGATAAAAAAGGAAAGATGCGTCATAATTGCCTTTTTATGGTAGGAGATCCGAGGCAGGCTATTTATCAGGAGGAAGAGGAGACAAGACAGACATTTTTTGATATCAAGAAGCAAATGGAAAACAAGCGAAATGCCCATGTCCTTTATCTGAATGAGAATTATCGGGCAAATAAAATGCTCGTAGACTGGATTAATGAACGCTTCCGGAAAAGAATGCGCCCTTATCGGGATATGGTGGCTTCCCAGAAACCGGAGTTTATCAAGCATTGTCCTTTTCACGGGATTTTTCAAAGAGATGTTTTGGGAGACGAGGGGGAGGCACTTCGCAAGCTTCTTCTGGAAATTACCGGGGCATATCCCGAGCTTAAGGATAGAGATTTTTTGATTCTTTGTAAAAATAAAGAGAGACAGGAGTATTTTAGGCACAGTCTGGAAGGAATAGGCTTTTCGGAAAATGCTTTAGAGCATATGGTTATGGAAGCACATTTATCGAAGAGTCTAAATGCCAATATTGTAATTATCACGGGAACCGGCGGAGAGTCCGGAGCGCTTATGGAAGGTCGCTTTATTCGTCTTGAATATGTAGCAGTGACCAGAGCGAAGCACGTGCTTATTTTCCTTAAGGGAGGCGTGGAAGGAGAGGAGTGGTTTTCCGACAAGAGCTATAGTCTATCCGCGCTTTGCCCTCTTACCCTTTCCGAAGAGGAAGGGATTACTTCTTATATAAAAAATTAAGAAATGAGAGTTTGAAAATAGTGTATACTAACTCGAGATGCTTTTGGATTATTTTGATGGAATGGAAAGGTTTGGTATGCAGTTTCAACTTTGTCATGAAAATGATAATTCTCTTCGCTTAAGACTGGAACGCTACAGTATCAGTCCGAAGGAAGAAGATATTTTAAGCGGAATTTTGAGCTGTCACCCGCAGATTAACGGAATACAGATTTATCCGGCGACCTCCGGAATACGCATTTTTTATAAAGGGGACAAAAAGGCGCTTTTAGACAGTTTACAAGCTATCCCTTATAGCAATATTCTTTATTTGGCGGAAAATCTTCCGAAGGCGGAAAATATCAATGTGCAACTTCTTCCCGGGAGTGAAGAGGTTTTGAAAGAATTGAAAAAGTTCAAAAAAATCAAACCGTCTTTGAAGCGGAAAATCGGAAGAAGAGTGAGCTTGGAAGCCTTGGCCGATATGTTTCTCCCTGCCCCTCTTTCTTTGGCGTATCATGTTTACCAGCTGCTCCTCCTCTCTCGCTCCTAGCGCGCACAGAAAGATAATTTATTCGATGCAAGAAGAAAGATTTAGCTAGCGCAAGAAGAAAAATTTAGCTAGCACAAGAAGGAAGATTTAGCTAGCACAAAAAGGAAGATTTAGCCGGAAGAAGCAAGAAACTCTAGGTGTAAAATGAGAGAATAATTTTTAAAAAGGGTTATATCTGCCATTTCCTTTGTCGATATAGAAGTATGCGATGATTATTTTATTGGCTATAAAATAGAAGAGGAAGGAAAAAAATGGCAATTCATATTCAAGATTTTGCAGGAAAAGAGCAGTTTCAATCCATACTCTATGACTGGGCTTTAGCCACAGGATTGGAAGCAATGGTACAGTCGGCAGACGCAAAGTCCAACTATTTTGCGGATGCCGTAAAGAGGGAGCCCGGGAAGGCCGATGCTTCAGACCATAAATCCCAAGATTTCAGTGCTTCTTCTACTCATCTTGACCTTGTATACGAAGGAGAGAAGCTTGCGACTCTTTTTCTTAAGAGTTCTTCCGAGGAAGACCCGGAAAAGCAGGAGGCGGCGCTCAGGCTCTTAAAGGCAAGCTTGGAGAGTTTCATGCTTTCTGAAAGCAGTGAACTGAGATTTAGAAGCTTTGTGGACAAATTATCTGAAGGAATTACGGAGACACAAAGTCTTGTGAAGGATATCAGAAAGAGTACCAATGACTTAAAGAGTATTCAGAGCAGACAGAAGATTCTTGCGTTAAATGCAAACATTGAAGCTGCGAGAGCAGGAGAGCATGGCAAGGGCTTCGGCGTAGTAGCGGACGAGGTAGGTAGACTTTCCGACAGCAGTTCCGCGGTAAATGAGAAGATTTCCGCTGTGGTTAAGCGCATTTCCGAGGTGGTAAGCAGTTTAAGTGCGGAGCAGATGGAAGAGCAGGTTTAGTCGGGCGAGACAGCACGCCTATGCGAATGTTTTGAATGGGTCTCTATGTAATTTTACTCATAATAAATGCTAAGAAAGAATAAAGAAGCTTATGAAAAATCAACATAAGCTTCTTTTTTGCTTCTTAACAAGTGGCGTGTGCGCAAGAATCCGCCTTACTTCATAACAAGTGCTGCGGGCGCAAGAATCCGCCTTACTTCATAACAAGTGGCGCGGACGAAAGAATCCGCTTTACCCTTTAACAAGGAACGTAGTTGCAGGAGGAAGACCTCTAACTGTTCGGTACCGCTACGGACCAGAGCGGTCCCCCGGCATCATAATTTTTCTTCAGCTCACGAAGAAGCTGTTCCGGATTCCAATCCTTTTGCGTATTGGGATAGCTGTTCGGGTCGGCAATAGCAACGGTTCCGTTGGCATTTTGCTTTGTGATAATGATGAAGTGACCGCCCTTTGTCAGTGCACCTTTTCCCATAAGCGCAACGCAGATATGTCCGCTGTTTAAAAGCTCCTGAAGATGAGCTGTCGTGCGATCTTCCGCCTTTACGGTATCCACGATAAGATCAAAAGCGGAGAGTACGGCAGGAATATATTCATGATAGGAACCGCTTTTGGGAGCAAAATAGCCGTATGCGGCGGACCAGCTTGCCATTTCCTTAGGAGTTATGCTGCCGTTAACGTTACCGAAGGCGGAAACAATCATAGCAGCGGTAGTGGGGCCGCAACCGTATTTACTGATACTGTCCGTACCGCCATAGAGAAAGTCCCTCCAATGACTGTCATGTTGATTATAATAGGGCATAGAGCCCAGTGCGGTATCCAGATAGACATTGTAGTCATTATAGGTGGAACTTCCATAATAGTTTTCGAAGGGGTCGGATTTTGTGGGGAGAACGGGAGGGATTTGCTCGTCCTCTGCCGGAAGGGAAATCGGAGTCGGATCGTTTAAATCTTCTTTCGGAAGACTTTCAGCGGGCGGATTGTTCCCGTTTACAGCACTTTCCCCACTTTCCTGCGATGCTTCAGGAGCGTTTTTTTTGCCTTCCGGAGAAGTTTCCGGAGCGGCTTCTTGCGAGTCCGAAGGCGATTCTAAAGAAGCTGCACTGCTTAACTCGGGGGCGGTCGAGCTTTCCGGGCTCATTTCCGTACTTTCTTCCGCATCTTCCGCTTTTTCTTCGGTTTCTGTTTTCTCTTCGTTTATTTCTTCCTTTTCAGAAGAGTCTGCGTAGTTTTTTTTCTTATTTTCCTTCGTAACGGAGGATTCGATTTCCGAATCTTCACGGGATTCTGCCGTATCTACGTTTCCGTCTTTCACAGAGAGGTTTTCTACGGCTGATTTTCCGTTAGAGGAGACGGTATTGTTGTAAAAAACCTGCTGAAAACGAGATTCCTTACTATTTTTATTAGACTCCGTTATTTCCTCCTGTACTACACTATCCTTATAACCCTGATAGGCAATAGTGGATAAACTGACCGTCATAACGGAAAGAGAAGCCACGGCAAAGAGTCCTAAATGCCGAGAGCTTTCCGCAATTATTTTTTCTGACAACAGTTTTAATATTCCCATTTTGCACCTCACCCCATGTGAAAGCAGTCTAATAAATAATTGGCAATCTGTGAAAGATTACCTTGCTTATCTACGGCTCCGAGCTTGTAGGCCTCCATAGGCATACCGTAAACGACAGAGCTTTCCTCGTCCTGCCCCAAGGTATAGGCGCCTTTTTCGTGCATCGAAAGAAGACCGTGCGCCCCGTCTCTTCCCATACCGGTAAGCAGGATGCCTACAGCGTGTTCACCGCATTCTTTTGCGACCGAAGAGAAGAGATAATCAATGGAAGGGCAGTGTCCGGAAATCTTTTCTCCTTCCATGCAGGAAACCTTCAGACCTTCTCTGTCTTTTACGACCTGCATCTGAAGACCTCCGGGAGCAATAAGGCAGAGACCGGGATATAACTTGTCCTGATCCCTTGCTTCCCTAACCTCCATTTTACAGATTCTGTTTAAACGTTCGGCATACATATTGGTAAAAATAGGAGGCATGTGCTGTGTAATCACGATAGGAGGAAGATTTCCCGGAAGTTTTTCCAAGATAGCAAGAAGAGCTTCCGTTCCTCCGGTGGAAGCTCCCATAGCAATAATTTGAATAGAATTTTTATACAATGAGGATTCGTTCATCATAAGGCATCTTTTCTAAGCTTCTTTTCGATAGATTGCCGGCTTAATGTATTTATAGGGACAGGTTTGCTTAGTCAGCCCTTCGGAATGTCCGATAAAGAGATGACCTTCCGGATAGGTGGCATTAAAAAAACGTTTCACCAGGGCATCCTTCGTTTCCTGATCAAAATAAATCATTACATTTCTACAGAAAATCAAATCAAAATTCCGTTTAAAGTGAATCGGCTCCATTAAATTGAAGGGACGGAAGATGACATTTTTTCGTAATTCTTCGCTTACGGTATAAAACCCGTCTCCTAAGGGGAGAAAATACTTGTTTATCCATGCCTTGGGGAGCTTTTCCAGACTCTCCGCAGGGTATCGAGGGTTAGCCGCTTTGGAAAGCACATTGTGGGAAATGTCCGTTGCCAGAATTCTTGTATCCCATTTTCCGGGTAATTTTCCGAAATATTCCAAAAGATACATGGAAATGTTGTAGGGTTCTTCCCCGGAAGAACAACCGGCACTCCATATGGAAAGAACTCTGTCTTTCTCGTGCTTTTTGGCAAGCTCCGGGAGTACCACATTTTCCAAATAATCAAAATGAGATTCTTCCCTCATAAAATAAGTATAATTTGTAGTAAGTTTGT
This sequence comes from uncultured Oribacterium sp., assembly GCA_963531555.1. Classification (GTDB taxonomy): domain Bacteria; phylum Bacillota; class Clostridia; order Lachnospirales; family Lachnospiraceae; genus Oribacterium. The sequence continues at coordinate 14,592 of CAUSIX010000002.1, read as the reverse complement.
TGAGAAGGATGGTCAGCATTTCCTGATCTTCCCTGCCGAGAATATCATTTACATAGCTGTGAAAGTCCTTATAGCCCTTACTCTCTAAAATAGAGGAAAGTCGGCTTACGATTAAGGGCTTTTTCCTCCTTAGATCGATGCCGAACTTTTCCTGCATATAGCTGTAAAGCCGTCTGAAATCTTCGTCCGATAAATCGTACATGCAAGGTCCTCTTATACAGCCTCGGAAGAGGACTGGACTAAAGCTTCCGCATCAAAGGACATGGCGACTTCTCCGCTGTCCAAAGTAATCATGCCGTTACACAATTTCTGCCGGTTCCTAAGAGGAATTGGCTGTACCTCGGATAAATCAATGTCTATAACCTGTCTCACGCGGTCTACGATGATTCCGATTGCGACAGAGTCAATATTTAACACAATGATGCAAGTTTTTGAAGTATATTCCTCCGCCTCTCTATCCATGAGTAAACGAATATCAATTACCGGGAGGATGGAACCTCTTAAATTGATAATTCCCTTTACATAGTGGGGAACCATGGGGAGAGCGGTGATGGAGTGATCATTTATGATTTCAATGACATAGCTGGTACTCATATACATCACAAGACCGCCGGATTCAAAGGTGAGACAGCGTTCCGCGTCATTAGTTTCGCCTTCTTCTATCTTTTCTTCTTCCTCGAAAAACTCTTCCATTAATTCTTCTGCCATGCTTTCCTCCTTAATTGTTTTCAATGGCCTGGGAGTACAAGCCCAGAACGTCTAAGATAATGCAGATATTTCCGTCACCGAGAATAGAGCATCCGTTGATTCCGCTGGCTTTTAAATCAAAGGCATTAAAGTATGCCGGAAGCGGTTTTACAACAACTTGCTGTTCTCCGATTAAGTCATCTACAAAGAGACAGCAGGACTTGTCGTTGGCCTCCACCCAGATGAGTACGCCGTCTGCAAGGTCGGTATATTTTCCTTCAATACCGTAGAAGTTGTTTAAACGAACAATGGGGTAGAATATATCCATTCTCTTAACCATCTCGTTTCCGTTCTCATCGAAAACGACTTCCGCATCATCAATTTTGAAGGACTGCCGGATATTTACGATAGGGATGGTGAAAATGCTGTCGCCTACATTGACCTTCATACCGTCCATGATAGCTAAAGTAAGCGGAATTTTCATGGTAAAGGTGGAGCCTCTTCCTATTTCGCTGGAAATGCTTATGGTTCCGCCAACGGACTCCAGATTCTTCTTCACGACATCCATTCCGACACCTCTGCCGGAGAATTCCGTAACATGCTGGTTGGTGGAGAAGCCCGGGAGCATGATTAAGCCGAGAGCTTCCTTTTTCGAATATTCGGAACGGGGTTTGTAGAGAAGTCCCTTTTCCTCCGCCTTATCCAGAAGTTTTTCGGGATTCATGCCGTAGCCGTCATCGGCAACGGTGATAATGACTTCGGATGAGGTATGGAAAGCGGAAAGAGTCAATTCGCCCTGTGCGTCTTTACCGGCAGCGATACGTTCCTCCTTCGTTTCCTCGATGCCGTGATCCATACTGTTACGGACAATGTGCATTAAGGGATCCTGAATACTGTCTACGATGGTCTTGTCGACTTCGGTATCTTCACCGATAATCGTGAGTTTTACATCTTTTCCGAGCTTTTGCTTCATATCCCGAACAATACGGTTCATTTTCTGGAATACCCCCGAAATGGAAACCATTCGAAGGCTCATGGCAATATCCTGTAAATCATCGGTAAGCTTTCTTAACTGTCTTGCGGACTTCATGAAGTTGTCAAGACTTTCCTGCGGAAGCATACGAAGAACGGGGGAAGAGGTAACCATAGATTCCGTGATTACGATTTCTCCGACAAGGTCATTTAAGCTGTCCAGTTTTTGTAAGTTTACGGAGATTAAGCTTTGCTTAACGGGAGCTGCCGCTTTTTGCTGTGCAGCCTGTTGCGCTGTGCCGCTTTCCTTTTCGTTTTGTTTTGCACTACTGTGCTCGGCAGTCTTATTCCCCTCTTCTTTCTTTTCTTCTTCTTTCTTGGCCTCTACGATTTCATAGGAGAGAATATGGCTTTGCTCTCTAAGAACCTTTTCTCCTTTATCCAAAGTCTCGTCATTATCAAAGGCGAGGAAGAAACCGGAGTCAATGATGCTCTGTGCGGTATCCGGATTACTGTCCATATCCTGAGGGTAATAACGGAAATCGAGGTCAAACTCTTTAATGGCATTCACAATCATGAATGCTCTAAGGTTTTCCATACCGATGCCCTGATCCAGAAGAACGTGAATAAACTTCTTTGCCGTGGGGTCATTTGGGAGGACTCTTTCCACAGGCAGCATACAATTCGGAATATCGTTTCTGTCCTCTTTCTTTTCTTCTCCGCCCTTTCCGGAGATTTTAGCGAGGAAATTGTTGATTTCTCTTGCAAAGGCATCCACGTCGTTATCTAAAGCTTCGCCTGCTTTCACTTTCTCCAAACCGCTTCTAAGATAATCTTCGGAGCGGAACATTAAATCAAAGAGCTCATTTTTTTGCTCTGCATTTAAAGAATCAATCCCCTTATCTCGGATAAAGAAGAACATATCTTCAATATGGTGGGCAATATTGGAAATCGGTGTAAATTCCATCATGGCACTGGAACCTTTAATGGTGTGCATGATACGGAAGATTTCATTTACATCGTCTGTGGAGAAATCCCCAACCTTTTCATCGGCAATGAGCATTTCATCTAATTTATCTAAGAGTGATTCCGTCTCCAGAAGATAGGTATCCAACATTCCTTCCATTGTACTATCCATAAGTTTTACCACCTTTTCACTATTTTCACGGGAAAATGCTTTTGCTTATCCCGAAACTCTTGTTCACCCTTCCGGCCAATACACTTCCTAATAAAATAAGGAAGAAAAAGAAGCTAGAAGCTTTTCACCGCAGCCATCAGTCTTTTTAAGTCATTATTTACAGAGTTAACCATGTACTGATAGGCATAGGTCGTTTTGACAAGCTCAACCTGCTCTTGATCCATATCTACATTGTTACCGTCCAGTCGACTGGATTCGTTTTTGGTGCTGTGTATTCTTCCTTGTTGCTGATTGATAGCGCGAGCTACATTCCATTTTTTTTGTCCGCCCTGCTCCGCCATAGAAATATGGTGAAGAAGCTCATTCTCAAAGCTTAAATACTTTGATTTATAGTTCGGGGTATCGACGTTTGCGATATTGTTTACTGTAAGGTTTTGCCTTCCCCAGAGTAAGTCAAGAGTCTTCTCCGTAAGGGCTATTCCATTTCCATAAAATAATGACATAGCAATCCTTTCTCCAAATCGGTCTTTCCTCATTTTATCGGTTCGATTTACCGATTGTATAAGAGAAAAGAGAAAAAAATCTAAATTTTTTTTCCTACTATGCTGGGGTCGGAGAAGGCTTAGGCATGATTTTGCAAAAATAGCTCATTTTCCTTATACAATTTTTTTTCTCTGCCGAAAATGAAATAGTATGATTGGATTTTATATTCAAGGAGGGATAGGCACGGTATGAGAAAGGTTTCAGAAAAGAAAAAACTTGGCTTTCTGAAGAGAATGAGTTTAAAAGGAAGATTGTCTCTGGTTCTTGGCATGGTATCCTTTATTACCATTCTGGTGCTTTGCTATATTTTAGTTCATTCTTTTGAAATAGACATGGACCGGCAAATTAACGATTCCATGGCGGAAAAGGGAATGAATGCGGCAGCGGAAATCTCTACCACAGTGGATAAGTTAAGCAGTGTTTCGGGGATTGTAAACGACAGTATCAGTTTTGTTTTTGATAGTAAGGATAAAGTGGGAGAGGCGCCTGCATTTTCATGGAAGGCGGTAGATACGGAGAACAAGGCACTTCACACAAGTCCGATGGAACCGCTTATCCTTAGGAGCTGTATTGTGGATAAGGAAATTTCCGCATCACAATATCTTGCGGAAAATACTTTGTTAAATACTTTGGACGCGGTTGTAAACAGTAATCCGGGCATTACGGGGCTGGGCACCCTCTTTGAGCCGAATGTGATTATTCCGGGAGTACCGAATTATGCTCCGTATCTCAGTAGGAAAAATGCGGAACAAAAAACGGTTGTCAACTATCCTTATGATTACTATAAGGAAAAAGATTATTATCTCAGCGCAAAAGAGGGCAAGGACTATATTACCGATATTTATGAGGACACGGAACAGGGAATCAGTGTACTCAGTATCATCAGTCCCATTATGTATGAAAACGAATTTAAAGGAGTCAGCATTGTAGACATCAATGCGGAGGCCTTAATCGATATCCAGAAAAAAGATGATGAATTTCCGACCATGTTTTCAGAGATTATTTCTAAAGACGATGTGATTCATACGAGGACGGAAGAAAACGGAAAAAACTTATCGGAAGTTTTAACGGAAAAGGCCTATAGCAGCATAAAAACCCTCATGCAGGAGGGAAAGCGGTTTTCCTTAAAAATCGTAGCAAAGAACGGAAAAGAAGAAAGAGAGTTCTATGAACCGATTGATATCAAAGGAAATACCTGGTGGTTCCGTATCAGTATGACTGAAGTGGATTATGACCATGCAGTAGACAGAATGGTGATGATGGCTACCATACTCGGGCTCATTACAGTGGCTATCGTCATTATTGCAACGGTTTTCTACTTAAACAAGAGCTTAAAGCCCTTATCCATGGTGGTAAAAAGCGGGAAAAAGCTTGCAGAGGGAGACTTTGATATCGAAATGTCCTACGCTTACCAGGATGAGATTGGCAGTCTGATTACCGCAATGCAGGAAGTTGTTGACCGGGTAAGACGTATTATTTCCGATTTAACCGCCAAGCTTGGGGAACTTTCTCGTGGAAATTTTGCGATTTCCGAAGAAAACGAAGAATATTATACAGGAGCCTATTTACCGCTTCTTACCGCACTTTCTGAGATTACGACAGACCTTTCCCGTACCATGGCGGAAATACAGTCGAGTGCCCTGAAAGTAAACGGCAGTGCGGATCAGGTCAGCGCAGCGGCACAGGGGCTTTCTCACGGTGCCGTAGAACAGGCGTCTTCCATTCAGCAACTGAGTGCCACTATGAGTGAGATTTCAACAAAGATCAAAGAAACTGCGGGAACGGCACAGGAAGCATCGCATCTTTCCACGGAAACCGGCAAAGCGGTGGTGCTCAGTAACAGTAAGATGAAGGAAATGTCCGGTGCCATGGCGGAAATTACGGAGAAGTCCAATGAAATCAATAAAATCATTAAGACCATTGATGACATTGCGTTCCAGACGAATATTCTCTCCTTGAATGCAGCGATAGAGGCGGCTCGTGCAGGTGCGGCAGGAAAAGGTTTCGCCGTTGTTGCCGATGAAGTAGGAAACCTCGCACAGAAGTCTGCAAAGGCGGCACAAAATACCGCAACCTTAATTGAAGAAACTATTGAAGCGGTAGAAAAAGGGGCAAAGATCACGGAAGAGACTGCGGAATCTTTAGGAACGGTTTCTCAGCATACGGTGAAGATAAACAGCTATATTCAGGATATTACTACGGCTTCGGAGGGAGAGGCTGACGGTATTTCCCAGCTTAGTCAGGGGCTGGATCGTATTTCTTCCGTTGTACAGAGGAATTCCGCTACCTCGGAGGAGTCGGCAGCGGCATCGGAAGAGCTTTCCGGACAGGCCAAGGTGCTCAATGATTTGGTGGCACGCTTCCACTTAAAAGCGGAAGAATCTTCATCTCAGCCTTCAAGAGGAGAAGAGCAGAAAGCGCCGAATTCGCCCGCAGTAGAAAAGAAAGAAGAGCCGAAAGAGGCGAAAGCGCCCATAGCGGAGAAGAAAGAAGAGCAGAAAGCGCCGGAAGCACTTATAGTGGAGAAGAAAGAAGTACCGAAAGCGCCGGAAGCACCTATATCGGAGAAGAAAGAAGTACCGAAAGCACCTGTTACGGAGAAGAAAGAAGCACCGAAAGAGCCTGTAACGAAGAAGAAAGAAGAGCAGAAAGCGCCGAAAGCACCCGCAGTGGAGAAGAAAGAAGAGACAGCTGAAGCACTTATTGATATTAGCGGTATGGACGGCATGGATCTTTCGCAGATTCCCATTCCGGGAGATGAGGAGAAGCCGGTGAAGAAAGTTAAGCTTGAAAGGGAATCCGCTAGGGTACAAAATACGAAGCAGAGTAAGTCTACGTCGAAATATACAGGGAAGGGATACGACAGTTCTTTTCTCGGATTTGACAATGACAAGTATTAATTCGATGGTAATCTGATTCTGCGGTTCCACTGCGATAAATCGTTAAATAAAAAATAAGAAATAGAAAGATAGGAAAAAGAAAGCGAGAGAAAGCGGGGAAAGAGGCGGCTCTCTTCGCTTTCTTTTTTAATTCATAACGAGTATCGCTCGCAAAGCGTGCGGTATCTCATTAATGGACTTTAGCCGGGAACAGGGCTGAGATTAAAAAATGCTTAAATATGCAGAAGAATTAAATCTTGGTTTTGGCTTTGTCCTTGTTTATAATGGTTTAAGATAAGGAAAAAGTTCTTATATTCTTTGGGCAGTCAGTCGATGTTCTTTTGACATAGAGAGAGTATGGTTTCTTTTGTTTTGCAAAACCGCAAAGAGAAGTGCTCGTTTTTTCAATAGGGAGTGGAGAAGAAGGATGAACAAAATAAAGAGAATGCTGTCCATGGCTGTAGTGTTTATATTGTGTTTAGTCATGGTTCTTTCCTCTTGCAAAAAGAAGGAGAGAGGGCAGGGAAAAGGCAGTTATCAGAGAACGGATGAAAATGTAGAATTGAATATTTGGAGCTATTATTCCGCCTTGCAGCAGGAAGTATTTTTGAAAATGGTGGATGAGTTTAACCTGGGGAGAGGCAAAGACTTAAACATCACGGTTCATGTCACAAACCCCGGTTCGATGACGGATTTGGAGACAAGTCTTCTATCCCTGACAGATAAGAATTTTTCGCAGGAAAGCTATCCGGATATGGCTTTTGTGTATCGGGATACGGCACAAGCTCTGGATAAAAAAGGATATCTTGTGGATATGGAACCTTACTTTACGGAGGAAGAATTACAGAGTTTTGTCCCGGAATTTTTGGAAGAGGGAAGGCTCGGCGTACAAAGTAAGGGGATAAAGATTCTGCCGGTTGCCAAGTCTACGGATTTATTTTTCATGAATAAAACGGACTGGCAAAAGTTTTCGGATGCTACAGGATGCACTCTTTCGGATATGGAAACGAGAGAGGGTTTATTGGAAGTGGCTAAGAAATATTTTGAATATACGGATTCTCTTACTTTAGTTCCCGGAGACGGAAAAGCCTTTTTTGGGCAGCAGGGCTTTGCCAACTATTTTTTAATCGGGGCAAAACAGATGGGTGTGGATTTAATCACACAGGACGCTGACGGGCATACCGTATATAATTTTCCGAAAGACGTTATGCGTAAGCTTTGGGATTACTTTTATGTGCCCTATATACACGGATACTTCAGTTCATCCGGAAGATTTCGCTCGGATGATGTTCGGACAGGTGATATAATCTGCTTTACGGGCAGTTCCGTTTCATACACTTATTTTCCCAAGGAAGTAATCCTTTCCGATGAGGAGCACTATCCGATAGAGAATATCGTACTTCCCTGTCCGGAAATCGTAAAAGGTCAAAATATTGTGGTACAGCAAGGAGCAGGCATTTCGGTAATCAAGGGGGAGGAGGCAAAGATTAAGGCCTCCATGGAATTTTTGCGTTGGCTGACCTCGAAGGATATCAACAGCAAGTTTGCCATTTCAGCAGAATATTTACCGGTAAGGCAGGATGCGCTAACCTTAGAGACACTGGATGTATTAAAAGGAAGAGGAGAGGATCCGGGATTGGAGGCTGCTTTAAAAAACGTTTCCTCTAACAGCTTATACATTATGCCTGCGGTAGAAAATGCGGAAAGCATTCGTAATGTTTTAGAATTCAATTTGGCTGATAAGGCAAAAGAAGATAAAAAAGCGATTGATACGGCGATTGCCTCGGGATCGTCCAGAGAGGATGCGATTCAAGAGTATGATACGGAAGAAAATTTTAATTTATGGTATGACTCCCTCCTTGCCGAGTTGGAGACACTAAGAAAATGATTTTTGGAGCGGAATGAAGAAACAAAGCATATTTAAGAAAATACTGAATCCTCTTATGCTTTTGCTTATCTTGGAGGTAGGAATCATTATGATGTCCGTGTACGGGCAGGGATTGTTTCAACTGATTCGTACCAATTCAAGAGAAATTATAGAGAGTAGGGTGGAAGCCAGACGAAATTATTTGGAAAGTATTATGGTAAACCAATGGATGAACGTAGGGCAGACCGTGCAAAAAATAAATCGTCTTACGGACGGACTTGTTGATGCGGGAAAGCTGGATATAGAGTCTATTGATGACAGTTCGGAAAATGCGGCCTCCTTTTTAAATGCCATTACCGACGATTTGCTTTCCATGATGCGGACGAATCGTGTCACCGGTGTATTTTTAATTCTCAATGCGGATGATTTAAAGGAAAGTATGTCTTCGGGAAAGTATGTGGATAAGCCGGGACTTTATTTTCGGGATTTAGATCCGGAATCTAAGCCGAGTGTTAAAAATTTTGATCTTTTGATAGAGCGCTCTCCCTATCTTGTGGTAAGAAATAAGCAAATGACAACAGATACGGCTTGGAATACCAATTTTGAATTCGGTACATCGGGAGTGCCCTACTATGATTTCTTTTATGAGCCTACGGAGGCAGGCTTCAGCAGTGCTCCGGATCTCGGATGGGAGGAACTCGGATATTGGAGTAAGCCCTATAAATTGTTTGGAGAAGAAAGAGAGGCTATTGCCTACTCCGTACCCTTACGTCTTTCCGACGGAAGAGTCTACGGAGTTTTAGGCGTGGATATTCTTCTAAGCTATTTAAAGAGAAATCTTCCGGAAAAGGAGTTGGATAGCAGCGGGACGGCATCTTATTTTATCAGTATGCAAAAGAAGGGCAGTAAGGAGCTGAAAACAGAGTCATACAGGGAAGCGATTCAGTTCAGTGCACTAAAGGTCAATATTGACCGGGATATTACGGATGATTATCTCAGTAAAAATAAGGACATGTTTGCCTATAGCATGCCGCTTCGTATTTTTTCGACGAACGGTCCCTTTTCCGATGCGGATTGGCAGATTGGTGCGGAGATTCCTTACAGCACGATGAATCGATTTGCGGACAGAATGTTCTATGTGATGTTTGTCACGATTATACTCACTTTGATTATCGGTTTGATAGGAAGCCTTGCCATTTCCGTATTTTTACAAAAGCCGATTAGGGCTTTAGCGTCAGAGGTGAGGAGAAATAAACCTACAGAAAAGCTGATACTGCAAAAAACCGGTATTTTGGAAATTGACCAAATGTCGGAGGCCTTGGAAAATCTTTCCGACCGTCTTTTACAGGAACAACAGAATCTGCAATACGAAAGGGATCATGATTTCCTGACAGACCTTTATAACAGAAGGGCTTTTGGCCGTCGTATTCGTGAACTTTTGGAGAAAAAGGGCGGCGGAAATTCCATCGGGGCATATATCATGATGGACCTTGATAATTTAAAGAGAGTCAATGATACCTTCGGACATGAATATGGAGATAAATATATTCGTTGTGCTTCGGATGCCATGAGAAAAGCGCTGGGAGAAGAGGCGCTGTATTCGCGTATTTCCGGTGATGAGTTTAATATTTTTATTTTTGATGAGGACGGAGACCGAAAGAGAATCGGCGACTTGATTGAAAAACTGCAAAGAACCATAGATGAAAGTTATATTTTGCTTCCGGACGGAACGAAGAAGATGCTGAAGCTTTCCGGCGGTGTGAGTTGGTATCCTGAAGGCGGCTTAAGTCCCGATGAATTACAGAAGAATGCGGACTATGCGATGTATGTGGTAAAGAAGACTACGAAGTCACAGATCCGTGTATGGTCGAAGGAAACGGACCTCGGTAAAGAAAAGGAAGAGAAAAAGGAAGATAAAAATTAAAAAGGAAGATAAAAAGGAGGGCATTAAAGCCGAAGAGGAAACTAAAACGGAAGTGGAAGGATTCCCTGTCGAAAAAGCATGTAAAGGATGGTGCCGGAAAAGATGGAAAGCAGCATATTCCGTTTCCAATAATGCATGAATAGGGTAAGACCCAAGGAGAGAAATTCCGGGAGTCCGTGATTTCCGCTGAAAATCGAAACATTTCGAAAACAATACACTAAAAGCAGGGCAAAGCTTGCGGGAGGAAGAACCTTCCCCAGATACTGCACCGCTTTCGGTGTATTTTTTTGAAATAAAATAAAGGGCAAAAATCGCGTGAGCATTGTCCCTACTATGCAAAGAAGAATCGTGATGATGCGTTGTCCTACTGTCATAGAATAAGCCTTTCTCTCTATATCCTTTTTCAGGACAGCGTCCTGTACTTGCTTGGTTTGTGTTTTCTATTATGTGCGTTTCTTATCCAGTTTAAGTTTCCTATTATGTTCCTATTTTTTTTATGCTTTATCTGACTTTGCTATTGCTTTTCCAACTTCGGTCTAACGAGTAGCAAAATAGCGGTAATCCCGAGCATGGAGGGAAGAATGAAATTTTTCTCTTTAAAAACGAGTAGAGAGAGGATGGAAACGGAAAGACCCAGGAAGGAAGAAAAATGATTTTTTTCTTTCAAGAATTGGTCCATGAAAATCACGGCAAAGAGGGCAGTCATCACAAAGTCAATGCCTTCCGTGGAAAAGGGAAGAACATTACCGAGGAGCGTTCCGATGCAGGAGCCGATGACCCAATAGCTTTGATTAAGAAGGGTGACAAAAAACATAAACCATTCCGGATCTGTATCCTCCGGAATCTCAGCGCTGTAATTGATACTGAAAGTTTCATCACACATCCCGAAGATAAGATAGAAGCGCTTCCAGCCTGTCTTAGGAAACTTGTCCAGCATCGCAATACCGTAGAACAGGTGACGAAGCTGAATCATCACTGCAAGGAAAAAGGTCTCCAGCGGAGCAAAGGGGGAAAGAAGAAAGCTTACCGCCAAAATCTCCAAGGAACCGCCAAAAATGAGAGAGGCCATAAAGAAGGTGTAGAGCACGGAAAGACCCGCACTGTGCATATAGACTCCGTAAGCAAAGCCGAGGAATAAAAAGCCGGTTAAGATGGGAACGGTATGAGGGAACGCTGCTTTCAGCGCTTTTTTCTGTTTTTCCGACATAAAATAGCCTTTCTTTTATATATCACTTTCCTATATCAGCTTGATTCGTTTCGTGTAAAATACTCTTAAGCTTGAGGTATTTTTGCTTTCTTGAAAATATCTCTCCTTGAGCCTAATTCTCGAAAAAAACAGACAATATTGTATAGAAAAATTTTTTTAACTGCAAGAGCCGGAAATGAAAAATAGGACTTGGATTTAAAACATCATAGTTGCTTGACTCGACTAAGATTCAGTATAAAAAACAGAAGAACGAAGAGTTGGGATAACTTAGAACTTGACTTTTCCGCTCGTATTCAATATACTTCGGGGGAAATGCGATGAAGGTGCACAGTACAAAAGGAGTCCGCTTAGCATAGAGAGAAGAATCACAGGCTGCAAGTTCTTCCCAAGCGCTTTTTGGAATATTCCCACCGGAGCAGTTTTTTTGAAATCCAAGGAGAGTAGGAAGAACCGTGAGACTGCGTTAAGCATAAAGAGAGCCTGAAAGAGATTTCAGGAATCAGGGTGGTACCGCGATCATTCGTCCCTGTCTGCAATTGCAGACGGGGACTTTTTGCTTTACAGTGCCATAAGTCCCCATACCCATTGCAAACTTGTTTGCAAGAGGGAATGGGACTTGATGGCACGCCCCTGCATGAGCACGAAGAGACGATTGTCTCGAGAGTGCGAATGCAGGCAGGAATCGAAAAAGCGCGAAGCGCTGACGATTCCGTAAAGGAAAAAGAAAAGAAAAAAGCCGAGGCGCAGGAATCGAAAAAGCGCGAAGAGCTGACGATTCCGTAAAGGAAAATTATTAATTTAAGATAAAGGGAGGAAAAATGAACACATTCAATCTGGAGGAAATCGGAAAGGCGGCAGAAGAGAAGCTGCGCTCTGCCATGGATATGAATTCCATTAATGAAATTCGTACCCATTTTTTAGGGAAAAAGGGAGAACTTGCGGAGGCGAAGAAAGCTTTAAAGGACTTAAGTGCCGAGGAAAGGCCGGCTTTCGGACAGCTGGTAAATGAAGTTTCTCAGAAAATCGAGAAGGAGATTAAGGAGCGTGCGGCAGAGCTCGAGCGTGCCTTACAGGATGCCCGCCTTTCTGCGGAAACGATTGATGTGACACTTCCCGGAAAGAAAATCCGTTACGGACACGCGCATCCGAATACCCTTGCCTTGGAAGAGGTGGAAAAAATTTTTATCGGCATGGGCTATGAAGTTGTGGAAGGTCCCGAGGTAGAGTACGACAGCTATAACTTTGAAAAACTGAATATTCCGAAAGGACACCCTGCAAGGGATGAACAGGATACCTTCTATATTAACAGCAATATTCTTTTAAGAACCCAGACCTCCTCCGTGCAGGCCAGATATATGGAGACCCACAAGCCGCCACTTCGTATGATTTGCCCGGGAAGAGTGTTCCGTTCCGACGCAGTGGATGCGACCCATTCCCCTTCCTTCCATCAGGTGGAGGGCTTGGTCATTGATAAAAATATCCATTTTTCCGATTTAAAGGGTACGCTGGACCTCTTTGCCAAGGAGCTCTTCGGACAGGATACGAAGACGAAGCTGCGTCCGCACCACTTCCCCTTTACGGAGCCTTCCGCAGAAGTGGATGTTTCCTGCTTTAAGTGTAAGGGTAAGGGCTGCCGTTTCTGTAAGGGAGAGGGCTGGATTGAGATTTTAGGCTGCGGCATGGTGCACCCGAAGGTGCTGGAATCCTGCGGCATCAACCCGAACGAGTACAGCGGTTTCGCTTTTGGTGTAGGTCTTGAGCGTATCGCACTTTTGAAGTATGAAATCGATGATATGCGTTTACTTTATGAAAATGATCTGCGCTTCTTAGAGCAGTTTTAAGGGGGATTGAAGATGAATACATCCATGAATTGGTTAAAAGCATATGTTCCGGGGCTTTCCGCATCGGGAAAAGACTTTGGAGACAGAATGACCCTGGTCGGAAATAAGGTAGAAACGATGGAAGACCTCGGGGAAAATCTGGAGAAGATTGTGACAGGAAAGATTCTTTCCGTAAAGAAACATGAGGATTCCGACCACCTCTTAATCTGTCAGGTGGATGTCGGGAAAGAGACCTTGCAGATTGTAACGGGGGCTCCAAATGTAAAAGAGGGGCAGGTAGTGCCGGTTGTTTTAGACGGCGGTAAGGTGAAGGTAGATCATGAAGGAAAGCACCCGGAGGGCGGCGTAAGCATTCATAACGGAAAGCTCCGCGGTGTGGAATCCTTCGGGATGATGTGCTCTATCGAGGAGCTCGGAAGTGACCGGAACTTCTTCCCGGAAGCACCGGAAAGAGGCATTTACATCTTCCCGGAAGGAACACCTGTGGGAGAAGATGCTCCGGCACTCCTCGGATTTCGGGATATTCTCCACGAGTATGAGATTACCTCGAACCGTGTGGACTGCTTCTCCGTAGTGGGACTGGCAAGAGAAGCGGCGGCGGCCTTCGGACAGGAATTTCATTTTCCGGAAATCAAGAAGGTGGGGAATGAAGAGAAGCTCTCCGACTATCTCACTGTGGAATTAAAGGACAGCGAGCTTTGCAGTCGTTATACTGCACGTCTTATTAAAAATGTGCGCTTTGCGCCGTCTCCCTCCTGGATGCAGATTCGCCTTCGGACTGCCGGCATCCGCCCGATCAATAACTTCGTGGATATCACAAACTATGTGATGCTGGAACTCGGACAGCCTATGCACGCCTTTGACTATGAAGACATCAGCGGAAAGAAGATTCGCATAGAACGTGCAGAAGATAAGGAAAAGTTCGTCACTTTGGACGGCGTGGAACATGAGCTTGACTCCTCTATTTTGTGTATCAAGGACGGGGAGAAGACCATTGCCCTCGGCGGCATCATGGGCGGAGAGAATTCCATGATTACCGATAAGGTGAAAAATGTGGTGCTGGAGGCGGCTTGCTTTAACGGAACCAATATCCGTCTTTCCGGAAGAAAGCTGGGACTTCGTACCGATGCTTCTTCTTATTTTGAAAAGGGCTTAGACCCGAATCTTTGTGAGATTGCCATGAATAGAGCCTGCACCTTAATCGAAGAGCTCCACTGTGGAGAAGTGGTGGGCGGCATGGTAGACTGCTATCCGGTAAAGAAGGAAGAGAAGCATTTATCCGTATCCATTTCCGAAATCAACAATTTATTGGGGCTTCACTTAAGCGGAGAGGAAATGAAAGCGTATCTTCTTCCTTTGGAAATCAAGACGGAAGTGAAGGGAGACAGTCTGGAGCTTGTGATTCCGACTTTCCGACAGGACCTGGAGAGAATGGCAGATATTGCGGAAGAAGTGGCTCGATACTATGGATATGACAAGATTCCGAGCACTCTTCCTCTATCTAGTACCGTAGGGGGAATGCATCCGAACTTGG
>CAUSIX010000001.1:0-26782 GCA_963531555.1 uncultured Oribacterium sp. | reverse complement strand
CAAAACGCCGGCGATTCCCTTGTAATTTGCCTCCTGATGAAAACGGGACTTTAATAAGGAAATTTGGAAAAAATGATTATTAATTTTGAATTAAATATTAAATAAATTCAAAATTTGCTGTAATTTATTTTTTATATAGTACCTTTTAGTATTATAGGGCAAAAAAAGACTACCCAAGCCTTTGACTTGAGTAGTCTTTAGAAATTTCATTATGCACCGAACTGTACTGCATCCAGCTTCACACCGGGGCCCATGGTAGAAGTCAAAGTAATGGACTTCATGTAAGCGCCCTTTAAGCTTGACGGACGAGCCTTAACGATAGCTGCCATCAAAGCATCAAGGTTGGACTTTAACTGCTCTTCCGTGAAGGAAGCCTTTCCAACAGGAACGTGGATGATGTTCGCCTTATCCAGTCTGTACTCTACCTTACCGGCCTTAGTATCTGCGATAGCCTTCGCTACATCCATCGTAACGGTTCCGAGCTTCGGGTTCGGCATCAAGCCCTTCGGTCCGAGCAAACGTCCGATACGTCCAACCACGCCCATCATATCAGGAGTTGCAATAACAACATCGTAGTCGAACCAACCGCCCTGAATTCTCGGTACAAGGTCATCCGCACCAACGAAATCCGCACCTGCTGCAAGAGCCTCATCCGCCTTCGCATCCTTAGCGAAAACCAAGATACGAACATTCTTACCGGTTCCTGCAGGAAGAACAACGGATCCTCTAACCTGCTGATCGGCGTGACGTCCGTCACAACCGGTTCTGATGTGTAACTCTACAGTCTCATCAAACTTTGCAGTTGCATTCTTCTTTACCATGGAAATTGCATCTGCTTCACTGTACTTAACCTGTCTATCTACAGCCTTTGCCACTTCGGCATATCTCTTACCCTGTTTCATTTAACAATCGCCTCCCCTTCTTATTGTTCTACGTTGACACCCATGGATCTGCAGGTTCCTGCGATCATGGACATTGCAGCTTCGATTGATGCGGCATTTAAGTCTTTCATCTTTGTCTCTGCAATCTTCTGAAGGTCAGCCTTGGAGATGGTTGCAACTTTATTCTTATTCGGCTCGCCGGATGCTTTCTGCAGCTTACATGCTTTCTTAATGAGAACAGCAGCCGGAGGAGTCTTTGTAATAAAGCTGAAACTTCTATCTGCATAAACCGTGATAACTACGGGGATGATCATATCGCCTTCATTTGCAGTTCTGGCATTGAACTCCTTTGTGAATGCAACGATATTAACACCGTGTTGTCCTAAAGCGGGACCAACGGGGGGAGCCGGAGTTGCTTTTCCAGCCGGAATCTGTAACTTAATGTAACCTTCTACTTTCTTTGCCATATAGGCACCTCCTTGTGGTAATTGCGGGTAAACCCTCCCACGAGCTTGCTTTGCAAGCGGTGGCTAAATGTACTCCATGGGATAAAATCCCTCGGGTATTACCAAATCTTATCTTAACTTTTGCACTTCGCCGTAGGACAGTTCAACCGGAGTATCCCTGCCGAACATCTCTACGTTAATGGTGACAGTCTTCTTTTGGTCATTGATCTGTGTGATAACGCCAATGGTATCCCTCCATGTGCCGGAGATTACGCTTACGGTATCGCCTACCGTGAAATCCACCAAAACTTCGGACTTCCTGTATCCCAAAGTCAGAATTTCTTCCTCGGAAAGGGGAACCGGCTTGGATCCGGGTCCTACGAAACCTGTGACGCCTCTAGTATTTCGCACTACGTACCAAGTCTCATCGTTCATCACCATGTTTACAAGAACATAGCCGGGGAACATCTTCTTATCCGTTTTCTTCTCCACGCCGTTCTTCACTTCAATAACCGGTTGCATGGGGACACTGACCTCTAAAATCACATCTTGAAGGCCTCGATTGTCAATGGTCTTTTCCAAATCCATCTTAACCTTATTTTCATAACCCGAATAAGTATGTGCTACATACCAGCGGGCTTCTGTGTTTTTCTCTGCCATCTTCCCACCTTTACTTTACAAGAATAAATCCCAGACCCCACTTCATCGCAATATCCAAGCCGGTAATTAAAACACCGATTAAGATACTCACGGCAATCGTGGCGATAGACTCCCTGATGACGTCCTCCTTTGTCGGGAAGACAATCTTCTTGTATTCCGTTTTCAGACCTGCCAAAAAGGAACTCAGCCCGGACTTTTTCTCCTCTTGCATTATTTTGTCTCCTTGTGCAATGTGTGCTTTTTGCAGAACTTACAATACTTCGTCACTTCCATACGCTCAGGATGCAATTTCTTCTCCTTCGTGATGAAGTAATTTCTTTGCTTACATTCTGTACATGCTAATATAATCTTTGTACGCACGGCTTTCACCTCCAATGATTTTTAACTTCGCATGACTACGAAATTAGTGCATAAAAAATAGGGCATTGCCCCAAGTACCATGCAAGTCTAGCATGGAAGGGGTGCCCCGTCAAGCAGTATTTTCCGGTATGCTGCAAGGTATGCCGCAAGATAGTTTCAAGCATGCCGCAAGATATGATGCAAGATATTATCAAGCATGCTGCAAGATGTTTTTCAGGCCTATGGAAGATATTTTCAGACATACAGAGGAGCACTTTCCGTGAAAGTCCGAACTCTTTACTTCGCTCTTTCCGCACCGGGTAGACTAAGGAGCTCTTCTCCGACCTCCACAATATTTCCCGCCCCCATAGTAATCAGAAGATCTCCCTCTTCCACATGCGAAAGAACAAATTCCTGAATAGAGGGAAAATCCGGAATGTAGTAAACATTGGTATTCTGGGAAAGCATCAACTTCCGAAGGTCATTCGAACTGACCCCTACCGTATTTTTCTCTCTTGCCGCATAAATATCCGCTAAGATAATTTCATCCGCCTGAGACAGAGCTCCCGCGAAATCATCCATAAGTGCCAAGGTTCGAGAGTAGGTATGCGGCTGGAAGAGAACCCAAAGCTTCTTATGAGGATATTTCTTTGCCGTAGCAATCGTTGCCGCAATTTCCTGCGGATGATGAGCATAATCGTCAATAATGGTAAACCCGTTTACCTTGCCCTTCAACTGGAAACGGCGATCCGTTCCCGCAAACTCCAAAAGTCCTTTTTTGATAGTCTCAAAAGGAATACCGATTGCTCTGGAAACAGCAATAGCGGAAAGAGAATTATAAATGTTATGCTCACCGCTAACCCCCAAGGTAACCTTTCCTTTATCCTCTCCTCGTTCAAAAAGGGTATACGTAGGACGGGCATAATGGTCATAAGAGATAAAATTCGCCGTATAGTCCGCATCATTATGACCGAAAGTAATAATCTTTCGACCGGGAAGATTTTGCAAAAAATACTCTGCGTGAGGAATATCCTTATTAAAAATCAAAATTCCGTTTTCCGGTAACTTTTCAATGAATTTCCGAAAGGAAGCGCGAATATCATTGATATCCTTAAAGAAATCCAGATGATCCGCCTCAATATTCAGCACCACTTCCATAGTCGGAAAGAAAGAAAGAAAAGAATTGGTATATTCGCAGGCTTCCGCCAAAAAGACATCCGACTTTCCCACACGCAAATTTCCGCCGATGTCCTTCATCATGCCCCCCACCGTTATGGTAGGATCCATTTGGGCCTCCATAAGGATTTCTCCGATCATGGATGTGGTCGTTGTCTTTCCGTGCGTTCCGGAAACATTAATCGCTTCCTTGTAGTTCTTCATAATGAGTCCCAAGAGTTCCGCCCTGGTCATCATGGGAATATTCCGCCTTTTTGCCTCCTGAAACTCCGGGTTATCTTCGGAAATTGCAGCGGTATACACACAAAGTTCAATTCCCGGCACAATATTTTCCTTACATTGCGGAACCCGCACCGAAATACCGAGTGATTCGAGGTGCATTGTCAGAGGAGAAGCCACCCTATCGGAGCCGGAAATAGTAAATCCGCGTTCGTGCAGAATCTCCGCAAGCCCGCTCATGGATATTCCTCCTATACCGATAAAATGAACCCAGATAGGTTTATCAAAATGAATATCGTACATACGCCCTCCTATGAAAATGGAGATATCACTTAGAAAAGCAACATTCCCTAGATTTACTCTTTCAGCTTCTTTTAGCTCATACCTTTATTCTGTCCGAAAAATAAGTTCTTTCTTCCCCTCCAAAGCCAGTAATAAAACATTTCCTAAAACACCGACTGCCAAAATCTCTCCTATCCCTACGGTAGCAAAAAGGAAAAAATATCCGTCCGTTACTCCATACGCATACTGCAAAACAAAAGGTACGATGACAGCGTTCGCTAAAATCGGCGGCAGGCAAACGAGCCATTTGCTTACAGTCCGAAGTTTATAGCTTAAAATAGCCGCAAGAAGCGTCGCAAAAGTTCCGAAAATCACATCCGGCATTGCCGCTCCGGAAAAGAAATTTCCTAACAGGCAACCGAGGGCCAGTCCCGGAACCGCGGACAGACTGAAAAAAGGAAGAACACAAAGCGCCTCCGCAATGCGAAACTGTATGGCGCCGAAGCTGATCGGTTTAAATAGAAGCACCAGTGCCACATAAACAGCCGCAATCAGAGCGGATTCCGTCATTAATCTTGTTTTTTGTCCTTGCATATAATTTTTCTCCTTTAGTTTTGTTTTACGTGTGGAAGGTCTCGAACACACAGGATAAAAAAACGGGAAGACGGATGAATCCGCCCATTCCTGTTTTGATAACGACGAAAGTTTAGCATAAATCACAAGAAGAGTAAATATCGGAGGAAATCGAAAGAAACTCCGATATTTACTCTAATCCGTTTTAGGATAATCTCTTTGGAATAATCCCTTTATAAAACTGCTTCTATTTTTTGTGCCTTGATTCCGTGCTTCTCCGCATAGCCTGTAAGTATCAGAGTCAGTGCACCGTCTCCGGTCACATTGCAAGCCGTTCCGAAGGAATCCTGCAAAGCGAAGATGGTCAACATAAGGGCCGTTCCCGTTTCATCAAATCCCAAAACACCGGTAATCAAGCCGAGAGAGGCCATAACCGTTCCGCCGGGAACACCGGGAGCACCGATAGCAAAAACGCCCAAAAGCAAGCAGAAGAGAATCATCTTTTCAATAGAGGGGAATTCGCCGTAAAGCATCTTGGAAACAGCCATAACGAAGAAAGTTTCCGTCATTACGGAACCGCAAAGATGAATGTTGGCAAAAAGCGGAATGCCGAAATCCACCATATCATCTCGAAGAGTCGGTACGGACTTCTTGGCACATTCCAAGGCAACGGATAGTGTCGCTGCGGATGACATAGTCCCCACTGCCGTCATGTAAGCCGGACCATAGTGCTTCAAAATATTCATCGGGTTTCTTCCGGAATAGGCTCCCGCAATAGAATAAAGTAAAGCCATCCAGATATAGTGTCCGACCATGACAATCACAATGATAATCAGGAAAATCGGAAGCTGTTTTGTGATTGTTCCTTCATATGCCAAAGTACAGAAAGTGGTACCGATAAGAATCGGAAGAGCCGGAATAACAAAACGGGTAACGATAGAAAGAACAATCTGCTGAAACTCCTCTAAAATTCCCGTGACAAGCTTGGACCTGTTCCACGCTGCGGCCAACCCGATTAAAACCGAGAAGAAAAGGGCGGACATAACCGGCATGATTTGCGGAATGGTCAACTCAAAAACAACCTTCGGCAGTTCCTTTAAGCCGTCTACATCCGGGTTAATATTTAAATGCGGTAAAATACTGTAGCCTGCTCCGGTTGCAAAAAATGCAGCGCCGATGGAGGAAATATAAGCAATAATCAGTGCCACAATCAGCATACGGGAGGCATTTGTTCCGAGGCGCGTAATAGAGGGCGCAATAAAACCGATGATGATGAGCGGTACGCAAAAACTGATAAACTGCCCCACGATAAACTTCACCGTGACCACAATGTTTAAAAGTGCTTTTCCTAATGCAGACTGATCCATGGAATTCAACCACAGACCGAAGCATATACCGAAAAGAAGCGCAACAAGCAATTTAAAAGGTAAACTGTGAATAAAGCCTTTCTTTTCCATAAACTTCTCCTTCAAAATATTTTTTACGAGCTTCAAAATGTTTTTTATGAACTTTAAAATGTTTTATGAAGCGTGGCCGAAAAGTTCGACCATTTGGTAAGCAGGTAGTGCTATCGAGAAAGTACTTCCCAATATTGTATTATAAGCAAGAATTCACATCCACCTGATCCGTCATCACATTGAGAATCTCTCTATCGGTAGACTGCATACCGACCTTGCCGATATAGCCGATATTCTTGATCGTATTTTCAATATCCTCTCCGACGATACCCTCTCCACTTTTAAAGCCCTGATCCTTCATACTCATGGAGTGTGCTAAAATCGCCGCATGAACGGAAGACGCAATCTTTGCCGCACAACTTGGCTTTGCCCCGTCACATACAATCCCGCCTACGTTACCGAGAGTATTTCCGATTGTTTTTCCAATCTTATCGTAATCTCCTCCGCAGAGATAGGTAATCCCCGCTCCGGCACCGCAAGATGCACTGACCGCTCCGCAGAAAGCGGAAAGAGCACCGATATAGTGTTTGATATATACGGAAACCAGATTACTTACGATAAGCGCACGATAGAGCTTCTCCTTGGAAACCTCCAAAGATTTTGCATATTCCACTACCGGCATGCTCACGGTGATTCCCTGATTACCCGAGCCGGAATTGATGACAACAGGTAATGGGCAACCGCTCATCCTGGCATCCGATCCTGCTGCCGCTCTTGCGCAAGCACAGGACTTAACGTCATGTCCCCAGGTCTCCAAAATGGTCTTTCCCACACTGGCTCCCCAAGCATTGTCCAAACCTTCCTGAGAAATGGCAAGATTCATCTCAATCTGTCTTTGCAAAAGGGGCTTAACCGTGTCCAAATCCACCGTATTCGCATATTCCAAAATTCCCTTTAAAGACATCAAACTGCGATCTCCACCGGTGGAGAGAATATCCTGCTTATCCTCTTCCCCTTCCTTATATAGCACCTCTCCGTCTTTTTCCATAAGGACAATGTTGGAATGCTGATTGGCAATATCCAAGCGAACTTTGTGTTTTTCTCCGCTTGCCACGATACGAATGTAAAGCTTCGGAACTCCCTCTTCAAAGCTCACCTTGCAAAATCTGGTATTGACTAAAGACCGGCATTTTTCCCTATCCGCATCCGTTACTGTACTCAGCACTTCCAGTTTCTTCTCCGGATCACCGCCAAGAGCTCCTAAAATCGCAGCTGCCTGCATTCCCTTCTGCCCGCCGGAATTCGGAACGGTTACCGCCTTCACGTTTTTGACAATATTTCCCGAACAGCATAAATCAATATGCTTAACTTCTTCGGAAAGCAGCTTTCTCGCCGACGCCGCCGCATAGGCAATGGCAATCGGCTCCGTACAACCCATTGCAGGAACCAGCTCATTTTCCAAGATTTCGGTATAATTCTTCAATAAGCTTTCTTCCATAACGAACCTCTCTTTCTTCTTCATTTTTATTAATCATAGCAGTATTAGAAGAATTAGTCACTATGCTATATTTCTCTTGATAATTAAAAACATTTTTGTTCATCTTATATCGTATTTATCCTCCTTTTCGATATGGCCTCGGCTTTTTACACTGTCTCGCTTTTTTCCCGTTTCTCTGCTATGGTTATACTATAGTTCAATGAGACCGTGTATGTTTCATGAGCAATACTCTTTCCTAAGCCGATACCGCATGCTTCACCGGAGCGCCGCTTAAGAACGGGATACGCACAGATGCAGAGAATAAATACATACGGAAAGGACGGAAATATGAATCTTCACGAACGCTATATTTTCCGCAGTGCAGTTATAGCTGATTGCAAAGAACTGGCGGAAATGGAAAAAATCTGTTTTTCGGAAAATGAGGTCTGCTCCTATGAGAATGTAAAAGACCGCGTAGAAAAAGCAGCCGAGGACTTTTTGATTGCCTTTGATCAAGTGAATCAAAAAATCGCCGGCTACTTGAGCGGCATTCACTCTGACTCCGAAAGCTTTTCGGACAAGTTTTTCACGGACGCCTCTCTACAGAAGAAAGGGGGAAAGAACTGCTTTCTCTTAAGCCTTGAAGTGCGCCCTGAATACCGAGGAAAAGGTATTGCAAGCCGACTTATGGAGCGCTATCAAAAAAGAGAGAAGGAGCGCGGTACGGAAAAAATCTATCTTACCTGCCATAAGCATTTACTCTCCTTCTATGAAGACTTTGACTATGTACATCTCGGCACCTCCCCCTCTGCCTGGGGCGGCGGGGAATGGGAAGACATGGTTTATACTATTGAAAGGGCATAAATGGATACTGTGTGCATCGAAATCGATATTTTTTGCTTTTTAGCCTTTTCTCTTTTTTCCTTCGTCTTTTCCTTCTTTTTTTGCCATATCATCCACAATTTTTTCCATGAGCTGCTTTTTCAAATACACATCAAAGGCTAAAAGGCTCAAGAAAAAGAACTGTCTTAGCTCCTCTCTTTCTTCTTCGGAAAGTTCCTGAAAACCGGGATCCTTTTCGGAGAAGGAGCTCTGCGCCTTTTCATAGCGCGCTTTTACATCCTCCATCACATTTTGCATTTCCACATTGGCATAGGAGAATATCTCTTCGTAAATATCCTTTAATTGCGTTTTTTTTCTACTGTGAAAATAGTTTTCATTCAGCGGACGAAGAATCGTAGCAATATCGGAAAGGCTTAACATGCTTTTATAATAGTAAATAAACAGCAGAACCAGCATATGATTCTTTGTGTAGCGCTTCCCTGCAGGGGCAGGTAGAATCTTATTTTTGGCATAATTATTAATCATGGTCTTGGTCAATGCCTTGTCCTCTGCATACCGCCTCATAGGAGCAAGATGTTCCTCCATAAAGCCGGTCACCTGATCCATATACAAATCCAAGGAGGGAAGCTGTGACGCATGTACATGATGTAAATTTTTTAAGTATTTGATTAATTCATCTAAAAACTGCTCGTCCATGTTCAAAATTATAGCATAGAATAGCACTCTTCAAAGCCAAAAATACAAATTTTCGACAAAATGCTTCTCGACAAAATAGAATTGCGGATTCTTTTCTATCTGTATAAGCCCTTCTACTCTCAAGCTATATTTTTCTCTAGCTAAGCTATGTTTTTCTCCGACTAAGCTTTGATTTTCTATTCACTGAAAAAATGGTACAATAGTGAGCCGACTATAGGAAAGCATAGAATCTTTTAATCTTATGAAATAGCTACACTTTCATTCCTATTTTTCCTATACTCCATAAACTTTCAAGGAGGTCCCATGGACTTAGATGCAATTTTAAATAAAAAACTAGCTGAAGCTGTAAGAAGAACGGAAGGCCCTCTTTTGGTCCTTGCCGGTGCAGGATCGGGAAAAACCCGCGTCTTAACACACAGAATCGCTTATCTGATACAGGAAAAGGGAGTTTTCCCCTCTCATATTTTGGCAATCACCTTCACCAATAAAGCCGCAGCCGAAATGCGGGAAAGGGTGGAAAAGCTCCTTCCGGGAGAAGGAAACAGCGTGTGGGTCTCCACCTTCCACAGTATGTGCCTCCGCATTCTCCGTAGAGAAATTGAGCATTTAGGCTATAATCGGGATTTTTCCATTTATGATACGGACGACCAGAGAACCCTGATGCGACAGATTTTAAAAGAGCTGAAAATCGATAGCAAGACACTTCGGGAGCGGGCGGTTCTCTCTCAGATATCCCAAACAAAAAACCGAGGCGGAAACGCGGAGGACTACCTTTCCGAATCGGACGGAGATTATCTGAGCAAACTCATTTTCCAATGTTTCAAGCGTTATGAGGAGAAGCTGAAAGAGAACAATGCGCTGGACTTTGATGATCTTTTGTTAAAGACCTTAGCGCTTTTCGAACAGTTTCCTGAGGTACTTTTACAGTATCAGGAGCGTTTTCGCTATATTCTCGTGGACGAGTATCAAGACACCAATGATGTGCAGTTTCGCCTGATTTATGCGCTTGCCAAAAAGTACAGAAATATCTGTGTGGTGGGAGATGACGATCAGAGTATTTACCGTTTTAGAGGTGCAAATCTTGAAAATATTCTGTCCTTTGAAGCGGAATTTCCGGGATGCCACACGATAAAGCTGGAGCAAAATTATCGTTCCACCTCTCCGATTCTGCATCTTGCGAACACGGTCATTCAGGAAAATACGCGCAGAAAGGCAAAAAAACTCTGGACGGAAAAAACAGAGGGAAAGGAAGTCCTCTTTCAGGAATATGAGACTGCAGAGGAAGAGGCAAGAGAAGTTATCCGCCATATCCGAGGCGAAAACCGCTTCTATAAGGACTTTGCTATCCTCTACCGGACAAACGCCCAGTCCCGTCTCTTTGAGGAGCAGTGCATCGCTTGGAACATTCCCTACCAAATTGTGGGGGGGGTAAACTTCTATCAGCGAAGAGAAATTAAGGACCTTCTCGCCTATATGAAGATTATGGTGAACCAAAAGGACGATATCGCCTTCGAACGAATCATCAATGTACCAAAGCGCGGTATCGGAAATGCCAGCATAGAAAAACTTCGGCAGTATGGACTTCAGTTTGGCGGATTCTCTCTTATAGAAACAGTCCCCTTTGCCAAGGCGGCCGGCCTCTCCGGAAAAGCTCTCTCGGAAATCGATAAGTTCAGTCAAATGATGGAAGGCTGGAAGAAAGAAGAACTCGGAAAGCTTATCGAGCGAATCCTTGACGACACAGGCTATGAGACGGAGCTGCTTTCGGAAGGAGCAATCGAAGCCGAAAGCCGTATGGAAAACATCCGAGAGCTGGAAGGAAAGCTTCTTTCCTATATTCAGGAAAATGGAGAAGACGCGAGTCTTGCCGCCTTCCTAGAAGAAGTCTCCCTCCTTTCCGACCTCGATAGAAGTGACCTTACAGAGGATAAAATCACGCTCATGACTCTGCACGGGGCAAAGGGCTTGGAATTTCCGGTCGTGTTTTTGGTGGGACTTAGTGACGGCCTCTTCCCAAGCGCACTAAGCCTTGGAGACGACGAAGAAATCGAGGAAGAAAGGCGACTTTGCTATGTCGGAATCACCCGTGCGGAGGAAGAGCTCTACCTAAGCTCCGCGAAAAATAGAATGGTGAACGGACAAACACAGTATTTTAAAATCAGTCGCTTCTTTGAGGATATTCCGGATGCGCTTTTGAAAAAGAATCTGCTCTACCGCCCGAAACGCTCCGAGGAAGATCTTTTCTTGGAAAATAGCGGAAAATCCTACTATAACAGTTATTTAAAAAATGCCGAAAGTTCCATTGCGTCTTACCTCGGAAGGGGTGGAGAAGGCGGCCACGGAGCAAAAGGCTACAGCGGAGGCTCTTACGAAAGACAAGGAAGAGGCTTCGGAGAGCCTTACGGAAGGCAAGGAATAGGATTCGGGAAAGGTCAAAGCACAGATGCCCCGAAATACGGAAGCCTGGACAAGTTGAAACAGTCAGGCCTTCTCCAAAAAGGCTTTTCATCCGGAGGAAAGACAAGCCCCGCCTATCAGGAAGGCGACCGGGTAAAGCACACAAAGTTTGGCGAAGGAAGCGTTTTAAAAATTGAAGAAGATGTAAAGGACTATCTGGTAACCGTACTTTTCGACAGTGCAGGGCAGAAAAAAATGATGGCAGGCTTTGCAAAGCTCGAAAAGCTTTGATGCATAATGATTGCCATTTGCAATGCCCGAAAAGCCTTGATGCATAATGATTGCCATTTGCAATGCCCGAAAAGCCTTGATGCATTGCGAGTATGCTTTGTAAGTTCGCGCTATCTTGTCTGTAGAGGGAGCTTTTTATAAATCTCTCCCTTTACGCAGAAAGGAAATAAGAAATGAATATCCCCAAGGATCCGATGATTTTACTGAGCTTTGTAAACACGAAGCTTCGGGATGAATACCATAGTTTAGAAGAGTTTTGCAAGGAGCACAATCTGGATATCGAAGCCCTGAAAAAGAAACTGGAAGAAATTGGCTTTCAGTACAATGCAAAGCTGAAACAATTCAAATAAAGCATAAGTTAAATAAAGCAAATGTTCAGCAGAACAAAACAATTGAAAGAGCAAAAGTAGTTTATTGCTTTTTCTCTTTCGCTAAACTGTCACCGGTATATTTAAGTAAAATAGTAAGGAGAAAATGATGCGTTGTTTAGTACAAAGAGTGCTTTCCGCCTCGGTTTCCGTAGAAGGAAAGACAATAGGCAGTATAGAAAAGGGCTATCTTGTCCTTCTTGGTGTAAAAAATACAGATACGGAAGCCGTAGCCGATAAAATGTTGAAAAAAATTTTAGATGCCCGTCTCTTTGAAGATGAAAACGGAAAAACGAATCTTTCCATACGGGATATTTCCGGCTCCCTTCTTGTGGTCAGTCAGTTTACCCTCTATGCCGACACCAAAAAAGGGAATCGCCCAAGCTTTATCCAAGCCGGAGATCCCGCACATGCCAATGCACTCTACGAATATTTTCTAAAGAAGGCGGAAGAAGCCGGGATTCCGACATCGCACGGACAGTTCGGAGCCGATATGAAGGTGAGTCTTGTGAATGACGGTCCCTTCACCATCATGTATGATAGTGACGCAACATAGTGCATCGTAAAAGCGAGGGTTCTTTTCTGGTCCAAGATGGAAAGCCCTGCCATTTGCAAGCAAGATTGGTTCTTAACCAAAAGGAGGCAGCGAGATTGTTCGCTGCCTCCTTCTTTATATTCTTACTCTGCAACTTTAATGCTTTCTGCAAGGGAAACTCTGGCCTTTAAAGAGGTGCTGTAGCTTACCTCCACGGTCTTCCCCTTATCCGCTTCCACTTCCTTCGTTAAATCATTGTTTCCGTCCGTAGTAAAACGGAAGCTGTGCGTGTCATCCGCCTTCAGGGTGAAGACATCACCGTCAACACTTTCGATACTGCCCTTAATCTTTAAAGTATCCGCACCGTCTTCATCTAAGGCATCTTCGGTAACGGTGTAGAAGGCTACCGGATTATTGTTTAAGTCACCTAAGTAGTATACACTGATTTCGCTTCCTACCTTAAGTCCACCCTGAGTCAGGTCGATTTCAAAGCTCGGTCTTTGGAAGGTTACGGTTTCCCCGTATTTCTTTCCTTCCGTATTCTCTCCTTCCAGTGCAGCTTCACGGAAGTCCGGAATCTCCTTTACGGAAATGCTGCTGTCAGTAATGGCTGTAATCTCACCGTATAGGTTCTGCTCATCGTTAAATTCTTCCGTTGTAAACTCATAGGGTACGGAAACCGTAACGGCCTTAACCGTCATGCCGTCCTGCGGCTCCGTTCCTGCATAGCTGATTTCCACCTCATCGCCCGGCTTAAGCTCCCAAGTCTTATCCAAGGTCGCGCCCTTCACATCGAAGTTCATCGCCTTTCCGTCACCGGTTTCTACACTAAGCTTATCTCCTTCCAGCTTCTGCACGGTAGCACTTAAACTGTTCTCCGTTAAAGCCTCGGAGCTGGGTTCTTCCTGTGCCGCCTGACTGCTTACCTTCGTGTCGTTCTTCTTTCCGCATGATACGGTAAAAAGCATAAGACCGGCGAGGCACAAGTATATCGCTTTTTTCATAATTCAATCCTCCTTACTTTACTTGTCCTCTATCCTAACACGAAGTCTATAAAATAAATTTGCCTTTTTCTGTATTATTTCTTAAAGAATAGCATATATTTTGCGTATGGGCATCCTCACTTTTCCTTCTACGAAAGCTAAATTTCTGTAGTATCTAGCTTTCTTCCTCATAAAAAAGGTAATCCTTTATTTCCTCCGGCAAATATTGCTGTTCAACGAAGTGCCCCGGATAGTCATGAGGATACTTATAGCCTACGCCTCTTCCGAGCATTTCATGCCCGCTGTAATGCGCGTCTCTAAGATAAGAAGGAATCTCCAAGTTCCCCTTCTTTCTGACTACTTCATTTGCCGCAAAAATCGCCTTCACCGCGGCATTGGACTTCTTTGCCGTTGCAATATAGCATGCCGCCTGGGTCAGAATAATCTGTGCCTCCGGCATGCCTACCCGCTCCACCGCAAGGGAAGCGTTTACGGCAAGAATAAGAGCCTGCGGGTCCGCATTTCCCACATCCTCCGAAGCGCAAATCATGATTCTTCTTGCGATAAAACGAATGTCCTCTCCGGACTGGAGCATTTTCGCAAGATAATACACCGTAGCATCGGGGTCACTTCCCCGCATGGACTTAATAAAGGCGGAAATCGTGTCGTAATGCTCCGAACTGTCATCATAGCGAAGAATCTTCTTTTGCATACATTCGCCGATATTTTCTTTACCAAGGCGGATAACGCCGTCGGAATCGGGGTTCGTACTGAGAACGGCAAGCTCCAGCGTGTTTAAAAGCACTCTGGCATCGCCCGATGCATTTTCCAGTAAAAATTCCTTCCCTTCCTCCGAAAGGCTAGTCCGAAAATTCCCGAGTCCCCTCTTCTTATCCGACAAAGCCTCGTCTGTAAGACGCGACAAAGCCTCTTTAGATAAGGGCTTTAGTTCAAAAAGGCGGGAGCGGGAAAGCAAGGCGGAATTCACCTCAAAATAAGGATTCTCGGTTGTCGCCCCAATGAGAATCACGGTTCCGTCTTCCACATAGGGAAGCAAATAATCCTGCTGTGCCTTATTAAAGCGATGAATCTCATCCACAAAGAGTATGGTTTTTCTGCCGTAGCCTCCCAGATTCTCCTTTGCACGACTCACCGCTTCCTCCATATCCTTTTTCCCGGCGGTAGTCGCGTTGATCTGGATAAATTCCGCCTTCGTATGGTTGGCAATGAGCTTCGCAAGAGAGGTTTTCCCCGTTCCCGGCGGGCCGAAAAAAAGGAGAGATTGCAGCTGGTCTGCACGAATTAAGCGGGAAAGCAATTTATTTTCCCCGATAATATGCTCCTGACCGACAAACTCTTCCAGCGTTCCGGGACGCATCCGAACTGCCAAAGGCGCCATTTTCTCTTGATTTTTCTCTGCCTGATAGCTAAATAAATCCATCTCTCCCCTTCACATCTCTATTCAGAAGCCGTAAAACCGCGCTCTTCCCTTCTTCTACTGCCAAGTAATCGGCTTCGTTCTGTCCGGAATGATTTCAATCCAGTAGCCGTCCGGATCTTCAATAAAATAAATGCCCATACCGTGATTTTCAAAGCAGATACAACCCATCTTTTCGTGGAGCGCATGGGCTGCCCCGATATCCTCCGTGCGAAGCGCAAGGTGATACTCCTGCTCCCCGAGATCATAGGGCTCTGTTCTATCCTTCATATAGGTTAGCTCCAGACGGAAGTCCGTAGAATCATCTCCCAAAAACACGATAATAAAGTCATCCCGTTCATTTCTGCTAAGCTCGTGGAGGTCCAGTGCCTCTTCATAGAATTTCATGCTTCTTTCCAGATCCAGTACATTAAAGTTAAAGTGGTTAAATGAGAATGGGCTCATTGTTTCTCCTTTCCTTTTCCGGCGCCCCTGTGGGACATTTCTTTCTCTATGATAATGCTTTTTCCCGCATTCAGCAATGCCCGCGCGAAAGACCTCAGAGCGCTTCCTTCGGTTTTCCGCCCTTTTCCCCCCCTTTATATTTTTTTCTCTCCTGCCGATAGGAAAGGCATGGGAAGGCACTTCTCTTATCCTTCCTTTTTCAATACGGAAATAGGGAGGAATGCAATGAAAAAGAAAATAAGGGAAAAAGCAAGGCTTTTCTGTACGCCGAAGAATCTTATGCATAGCCCGGGAAACTCGCTCTGTATCTTACCGGGCTTACTCTGCGCCTTCATGAGTTTCGTCTTTCTTCTTTCCGGAACCGCTAAAGCAGACTGGGTAAAGGGGAATTCTAAAAATGCATGGTGGTATGATCTTGGAAACGGAAATTACTACAAGTCCTCTTGGCAATGGATTGACGGCAATCATGACGGCATTGCAGAGTGTTACTGTTTTGATGAAAATGGATGGATGTTTGAAAATGCCATTACGCCGGATAGGTTTACTGTAAATGAAAACGGGGCTTGGACGGTTGATAACATTGTCCAAACTAAAAGTGCGAATTTGATTTCTCAGAATAATACGAATAACAATACTGACACTGTAAGCAATATAAGCAATAATTTCACAAAAACAAAAAATAATAATCTTAACGAAACAAGAAACAATGAGAAAAATCAAACTATTGAAGATTTTAACGAAAGACAAGACGAATATCGTGCAGATCTTTTAAGAAGAGTGAATAAGCATCGAGATAGACAAGGCTTGAACACTTTAGAGGAAAATGATTACTTACAAGAAATGGCACAGATTAGGGCTGAAGAATTAAGTATTCGGATGTCTCATATTAGACCAAATGGTAAACTAGCTTTGGGATATGGTGTGAGTGGCGAAATTGCTACAAAAGGAGCAAAAACTCCGGGAGATGCTTTTCTTGCTTTTAAGGTAAGCAAACAGCATAATGAAACAATGTTGGATAGAGATTTTTTGACTTTCGGTTCCGGATATTATGTTGATGAGAAGGGAAAGTCTTATTGGATTATTCTTTTTAGCACATCTCCTAAACCGGAAACGCAGAGAAAACAATAAGCCACAAAATCCCCGGGCCAAAACGACTCGGGGATTTATTACATTTTAAAGTTACAGGACAAAACGTGTTGATGGCTTCTCATGTTGAATGACCCGGAATCAGTGTTACCGGGCGGCTTACATCCAGTCCGTCTAACAATCGTTTCTCCAAAAGATCGATCATTAATTTTACTGCCATTCTTCCTTTCTCTGATACATCCTGATAGACAGTCGTTAATCTCGGATAACAATATTTTCCTAAAATATTGCCGTCAAAACCTGCAATGCCGATGTCTTCCGGTATTTTGATTCCCAAATCATGAAAATAATGCATAGCTTCTACTGCAAATGCATCCGCCAGAAAGAAGAATGCGGTTTTTTTTCCTGCAAACCTACTCATCATTTTATAATTTTCATTTCTCCTTTGTTCTGTTTCATAAAGACAAAGAAAATCATTTGAAAGAAATTCTTTTCCCGCTTCTTTCCACGCCTCTCTATAGCCCAACCAACGCTCGTGATCAACGCCTATATTCTTCCGAGCACATACATAAATTGACTCGTATCCTTTTTCCAGAAGATATTTCGTCATAATATAGCCACCTTTTTTATCCTGCAGTCCCACATTAACATAATCCGAATTTTCTTTATTAATCAGATCAATAGCAACAATCGGTTTATTCACCAGTGTTTTCAGCTTTATATAGTCCCTGTAGGTGAAAGTAATGGCTATGAGTCCGTCTACATTCCACGCCAATGCCATATGAAAAATCTCTTCTAAGTTCTGCGCTGCATATAGCATCATATAATATCCGGCTTTACGAAGCATTTCTTCCATTGCGCCGATGATATGGCTGTAAAATGTGTCTGAAATAGCAGAATTCTCATAATAACGCGAAGAATGAATAACAACTCCAATGATTTTGGAGCTGTTATTCTTCAAAGCACGAAGCCCTAATTTGGGAACATAATGGTATTCATCCAAAAGTTTTTGAATCTTTTTTGTATTCTCTTTTGATACTTTCTTTACATTGCCGTGTAAAACATTATAGACAGTGGTCATACTTACACCTGCCTGCTCGGCAATCTCTTTTATAATCATCATTCTGTATCCTTCACGCTTTTTCTTCACTTAATTGAAGTCATTATGTGACGAAATCAGTCTAGCTAATGACATCTCCGGTCAATTCATAAATTGCACTTCTCTCAATTTCCAAGTCCCCGCCTTCAGCAAAAAGCTTAAGTTGATAAGGTTCTTCCGGAAAAATAAGATTGGAAAAAACCAGTTCTCCATCATTTATAAAGAGTTCTGACTGCGAAACATCCAGAATCAATCTTAGATTTAGATATTCTCTTTCAAAGTCAACTTTCGCTTTATATTTTCCCGGAAAATTTTCATGAGGATTTAGTCCTGTATTCAATCTATCTACAGTGCAGGACTGTTCCTCCTTTGAAAAAAGAATCTCCAATTGTTTACCCTGTCCTGTTACTACTCTGATTCCGAACGAGGAAGCGCCCATTTTGTTTGTAGGATAATAAAGTTCCAAATCCAATGCCTCCGAGCAATCCTTAAGTGTCCATTCCTCTCCCGCTCCCATTTTCATTTTATGCATTTCTTGCTTATTTTTCCGAAGTGCACACATCTCTTCTATCGGAATCTGCGTCAGATAAAATTTCCTTCCCCTTTTTTTCAATTTTAATTCCCTTATAGAAGACATCTGTCCTTTAAAGGGACTGGTCGGTAAGAAATCCCGATACTGCCAATTATCAGCCCAGGCAATCATCAACCTTCTGTCATCCGGAAGATTATTCCAACTTACACCCGCATAAAAGTCCTTCCCGTAGTCCAGCCAATGCCCTTCCTGCTTTTCCTCATCCGGTCTAAAACTGATTCCATCAAACTCTCCGATAAAATACTTCATTCCGGTACCGCCTGCAGGAGAGCCGTTATTTACACTGATGATAAGAATCCATTTTTTTTCTTCGGAGTCCTGTACTTTTAACGGAAAAAGATCCGGGCATTCCCACGTACCGACATGGTCTGACTCAGTCCCGCTAAAAGAAGATATCTGTTTCCAATGAATCAGGTCTTTAGACTCATAAAGAAGGACACAATCCCCTCCGGTAACAACCATCACCCATTTATCTTTATAGCGAAAAACTTTAGGATCTCGAAAATCTTTTCTCTCCTCTGTAAGAACCGGATTCTTCTCATATTTTTCCCAGCTTCGTCCTTTATCATAGCTAAAAGCCAAGCCCTGGCTTTGCTTTTCTGTTCCCCGCTCACAGTAAGTAAAAAAAGCAGCCAGCCTGTGATTTTCTTCATCTACAACAGCACTTCCCGACCATATTTGTCCATGTTCATCCGGTGCAATGGCATTGGCAAGTCTCTTCCAATGAATGAGATCTCTACTCACCGCATGTCCCCAGTAGATTTCCTCCTGTATGTTATATTGATGAAACAGGTGATATTCTCCTTCATAATACACCAACCCATTCGGATCATTAATAATATATTTTTCTGCCGAAAAGTGAAATTTAGGCCTATATTTTTCCATATGTATACCATCAGGCACTCAAGTTATGAGTGCCTGTCTTTCTCATTTCATTTACATTCCGCTTTTTCTTGTCTCTTTTTGTTTTACTATGATTTCTTTAATTCCTTAAAATCGGCCTTTAAGTGAGAAATCATATCGTCAAAACTATATTCTCCGCTAAAATAGCCTTGAAAATCTGCTGCTGCTTTAGGCTCAAACCCGGAAGGAAAGCCGCCCATTACCCATGAAGTTGTTTTTCCGGCATCAATATATCTCTTTACCTCTTGCGAAAGGGGATCGGAAATCTCTATTCCCTCATAATTCTTAAATGCCGGAACAAATCCCAATTCATTCACAACCAGTTGCTTCCCTTCATCTGACTGAAACAGCCAATTCAAGAAATCCTTTGCTGCTACTTTTACTTTTTCGTCAGACTGCTTATTTACACACCAGTGAATGGAAATTCCGACGGAAATACAGTCTTCTTTTACACCCTTTGTCGGAATAGGAAGCATCCCCATCTTATTCGCAGTTTTCTCATCAATCCCTTTTAATTCCGGTCCAATCCAGTTTCCCTGCTGTACAACCGCAATTCGCTCAATAGCAAGGCCTCCACCGATTTCTGTAGAATAATCCACTGCATTCAGCTTCGACAAATCATTTCTTGACGGAGTATATTTTGTCTCAAGATCCAGCAATGCCTTTAAAGAATCTGCATATTTTAATCCCAGTTCATCGGAATTTCTTAGTTCTGTTGCACTTTTATATTCGCAAGACAAAGGAACATTCAAAGTATGAAGCCCGGGAATCCAGGTCTCTTTTGCTGCATAATCTTCCACCGCTTCAAGTTGTGGATACTTATCCTTCAGTTTTCCACTATCAATCTGCTCCTGTAAGTCGGCAAAAGCCTTGTCGATTGCATCGTAACTGGTAAGGGTTGATGCATCAATTCCGGCATCTTTAAATATTTCCTTATTGTATACCAATCCATAACCTTCCACACTGACAGGAAGCCCATATACCTTTCCGTCAACAGTCACATCATCAATACTTCCATCTACTGCATTTTTCACCCACGGTTCTGCGCTTAGATCTTCTACATAATCCATCATGTTTGTAATATTGTCACCCAATGCAAAAATATCAACGGCATTATTTCCCATGAGCTTTGCTTTTAAGTTTGTATTATAGTCATTCCCCTGAATGCTCTCTACATTTATTTTTACATTAGGATGCTCTTTCGTGTATGCGTCAGCTACCTTCTGTAAAGGATCCGCACTTTCCGACTTATTCTGATACAAATTAATCGTTACTGTGTCCCCTTCAGCACTTCCTGCACCGGTTTTACTTCCACACCCGCTCATCATGCCAAGTGTAATTGCCGCAACGAGAAGTACAGCCATCTCTTTTTTCTTCACCATCTTTTCCTCCTTATAATTGAAAAACTATCTTGACACAAGTTCTTTACAAGACAAAAGTCTTCTATAATGACTTGTGTTAAATTTATGATTTTTCTTGAAATTCTAATCCTTCTCTTTCCTTCAAAATAGTAGATTTACTTTCCTACTCCGGCCGTAATTCCCTTCACAATATACTTTTGGCAGCTAAGGTAGAACAGCACAATCGGAATCATGCATAGCATTAATGACGCAGTGGCAAGATCCCATTTCTTTGTAAATTGTCCAAAGAAGAGATAAGTACGAAGCGGCAGTGTCTGCATGCCATTCTTATTAATAACAAGGGAAGGAAGAAGAAAATCATTCCAAATCCACATCACGTTGATTACCGCCACAGTGGCAATTATTCCTTTCAACAGTGGTAAGACAATATTGATAAAAGTCTGTACCATATTGCATCCATCTATAATTGCCGCTTCCTCCAACTCTATCGGAATGTTTTTAATAAACCCGTGAAATAAAATGATGGACATGGCACATCCAAAACCCATATACATAAAAACCAGACCGGGCCTGTTCATCAGATGCAATTTACTCATAATATCCACAAGCGGAAGCATGACACATTGAAACGGAATCAACTGGACTGCTGCAAACATAAGGAACAGAATTTTGCTGGTTCTTGTCTTATACCGTACAAGCACCCATGCCGCCATGGAAGAAATTAAAATAATCAAAGCCGTAGAAATACACGTTATTGCAAAAGAATTCATAAATGCTTTTACATAATCCATCTCTTTAAAAGCCTTAGTATAATTCTGAAAAGAGAGTTGTTTCGGTAAAGCAAGAACATTTATATAGATATCCTGCAACGACTTAAAGGAGCTATTAACAAGAATAAATACGGGAGATACAAACAGTAGTGCCAAGACAAAACCTACTGCCATGATAGAAAGTCGCTTTATTACCCGCTTACTTTTCATTATGCTTCAACCTCCCTTCTCTTCGTAATGGAAAGTTGAATAACCGAAATGGCCATTACCACAATCATGAAAATTACAGCCTTTGCTTGGGCGAGGCCGAATCTATTCTCTCCAAAAGCCGTAGTATAAATATTCAGCGCAAGCATCTGCGTGCTGTTAACCGGACCTCCACCTGTCAAAGAAAGATTCTGGTCAAAAAGTTTAAAGGCGTTTGAAATGGATAAAAATAATCCAATCGTAAAGGCAGGCATCATAAGAGGTAGGATAATATAGCGCATTCTATTCCAACCTACTGCATTATCCAGTTCTGCAGCTTCCAATACATCTTCAGGAATGTTCTGCAACTGCGCAATATAAATCATCATCATGTATCCCGATAATTGCCAGGTCACAACAATCAGTAATCCCAAAAATCCGGTTCGCTGATCTGTAAGCCATCCCCTAAGCCACAAAATACCCAGTTTTTTCCCTATTGCTTCAAAAACCTGCACAAATATAAACTGCCAAGTAAATCCCAGTAAAATTCCGCCAATCAAGTTTGGCATAAAAAAGATTCCACGTAAAAAATTTACACCTTTTATTCTTTGTGTAACCAGTGTAGCCAAGACAAAGCCAATCAGATTTACTGAAATAACCGCACACACAGAAAATAAAAAGGTAAAAATAAATGCATTTCTAAACGACAAATCGCTTGTCAGTATTGTTATATAATTCTGCACCCCTACAAAATGCTTAGCTTTGCTGATCCCATTCCAATCTGTAAAAGAGTAACCAATTCCCATCACCGTAGGAATCAATTGGACCAAAGTAAAAGCAACTAAAGCCGGTGCCATAAATAGGAAGAATCCCTTCTTTGATTTCTTCATGATGTCATACCTCCCTACTTCTCAACTATAGCAATTTTCATTTGATTTGATAATAGGTTTTATATAAAACCTATATTTATAACAAAGGATTTCCCTTACATATGTGTAAATTTTATATAAAACCTTTTCTTACGAATAAAAGCCAAAGCATTCAAAGTAATTTTAAAAATGGAAGTAATTATGAACAAAAAAGTGCCCGTCTGGGCACTTTTTTCTTTGGGGCGTATTCTATTCCTTTTATAAACCTAAAGCAGTTTAGCACTGCCACCGGCGAAGCGCCGTTCTCCTACTTCTTTGCAAGGATAAATTGGAAATACCGTAAGCAGGCATAAATCGTAAATACTGCCGCAATAATTGTCTCCACTAAAACCACGGGCTGTAAAAAGGCAACACTCATACCCATCTTTGTCAGTACCGCAAAGCACTGCTTCGTCGCAATCGCAGAGATTACGAAGGGGAAGGTGAAAGCCGCATAGCTCGGGTAGAAGGGGAAGCGCAGGAACTGTATGCTCTTAAAGAGAGCAAACAGGTAAATCACGGAAGTTGCCACCAGTAAGAACAGGACAAAGCTCTTATTCTTCTCCGGAAAAGCCTGAATATAGCCTGCCGTGCAGAGTGCCATCGGTGCAGCATAAATCATCATCAGTGGCTTTGCGGGATCCGGCACGGGAAGCTTCACATAGCGCTTCGTCACTACACAAAGCAGAATCAGTAAAGCGACGAAACCGAAATAAAAAGCAGCCTGCCCGTAAGCGAAGGTCTTATATGCCGGTGTGGTCAGGGATGCCACAACAATCCCGACATAAACGATATACCATACGGTATGCACATTTTTCTCTTCGAAATGAAGGATATACGTCTTCGTAAAGTAGAGAATCAACACAATGTGGATGGCATTCGCAAAAACCCAAAGCGGAAAAGAGATTCCCGGAATAAAGGGCTTCACATATACGGAAAACAGCATGAGCGCCATGGGAAAGGTCGCAAAAACGCCCGCTCCGATGGGAGTGGAAAGCTCTTCCTTCACCGCATTTGGGAAAAGGATAAGCTTTAAGAGAAGGAGGATTAGAATCACAAAGGCAATGCAGCCGAAAACCAAACGAATGCCTTCTCCATAACTTTGTAACAAATTACCAAGTGCCGCCATACCGAGCATTACGCCCGAGAAGGCAAAGGGGATTTTTTTTATTTTTTCCATTAATGCCAGCTCCTTATACTGCTTTTGCTTCGTGTACAGGGGGAAGGAAGGGTGCTTCCAAGCCTTGAATCGGCTCCGAATCCACATTTTTAACGCCCAGCTCTCTGCAAAGAATCTCGGCAACCTTTCCTGCGCAAAGTCCGGTAAAGGCGATACACTGCTTCTTGTGCTCTCCTTCCGCCATTTCAAAACCTCTGGTAAGAACACGGCAGCAAGCGGCATGCTTTGCATTTGCCTCTCTGAACCAGTCATGCAGTTCCTTGGAAAGTGCCATAAGAGCATTCACCTTCGGATCCTTCGGGCCGTCCGGTGTCGTTCTTCCGAAGAACATACCGAGGGCAAGAATTCCTCCGTTTAATGCACCGCACATGCAACCGGAACGACCTGCTCCGATAGACATCCCGGAAGACATCGCAATAACGGACTCGGGTACATCCGCCTGGAAAGCATCGCGAATGGCTTTCATCACTGCCTCACAGCAGAAAAATCCGCCGGCATAAAGCTCTTCCGCATTCTTTAAAACGGCATGAGGGCTCACCTCTTTTGCGTGATACGTAATAATAGACTCCATCATAAGTGCTCCTTTCGTACTTTCTTATTTCCTGACCAAATAAGAAATGGTAAAAATAATTAAGTGACTAACCGTTTTATTCTATCAATTTACTTAATTTTTTTCTAATTGATAAACGTAATTTATCTTTGTTTTGATTGTGCATTCCTATTAACTAAAAACCATTGAACTATTTAAAGTATAAATTATTTCTCCTTTAGTTATCTAAATCCTTAATTATCTCTATATTTAATGATCTCCTTATTTGATGATCTCCTTATTTGATAATCTAAATCTTAAATTATCTAAATCTCTACTTATTTAAATCTTTAATTATTTAAATAATCAGCTTATATCATATCAACAACGATTTTCCCATAACGCTATTTTTATACAGCAAAAAGCCCGGCGTTTCCGTCGGGCTTTCTGCTGTATAGAGTAGTAAGGGTCGATTAAACCTGTTCGCCAATTTTTAATGCTGAACGCTCTTCGTTCAGACAACTGTATTCTACCCTATTCATTTCTAAAGGTCAAGCTTTTTTAAGATTATATTTAGCATTTTGACTATTTTTTAAATAAATATTGTTTTTATTTTGATGGTTTTGCATAAAGATTTTTTATATAACGTATTCATCTTCATTTTCCGCAAACTGTTTCCACTTTTTTATTCTTAAAATACAATTAAATTATGCATTGACAAAGGCGGTTTCGGGAAAAATTTTGCAAAAAAGAACTTGCCCGGAAGAGCAAGACGGGCGTTCCGCAGCCTAAGACGTTTTTCTCTCCATAAACTTATCGAGCTCCAGCTTAACAAGACTGGCTACGGGAGCTGCCAAGAAAATCCCCAGAAATCCGCCGAGACTCCCGCCTATAATTAAAGAAATGATAACTACAAGCGGATGAACATCGATATTTTCAGAAAGAAGCCTCGGGTTAATGACATTGCCGTCCAGTGTTTGAATTACAAAAAGTGCAACGAGTGAAGGCAAAATCCGTGAAAAATCGCCGTACACAAGGCAAACCAGAGTTGTCAGTCCGTAAGCAATAAAAGGACCTACGTAGGGAATGAGATTTCCGAACCCGGTCAGTACTCCGATAACCACAGCGTAGCGTACCTGCAAAATACTGAGGCTAACACTCACAAGCACCGCCATAATCATGCCGTCTATAATCTGTCCGCGAAGGTATCCCGCAAACACGCGGTCCGCATCTTTAAGAAAGCGGTGGAACTTCTCCATTCTTGTATTTCCGAAAAGGGAGCGGAATACCTTATCCCAGTAATCTGCGATTCTCTTTCCGTCCGCTAAAAAATAAAGCGAAAAGATAACACCGAAAACCACTGTGCTGAGTGCCCCTGCAAGGTTTCCCAAAGAGGAGAATACGCTATTTCCCATATTTTGGAAGAAAACCATCGCTTTTTGCAGAAGACTTTGTATCGCCTCCTTCGCGTCCTCCCCTCCTATAGGTAAATTACCGAGCCTCACATAAAGGTCGGAATAAAACTTTTCCACGGTAGACGCAAAATCTCCTATACTCTGAAATAAATCATCGAAACGCAGAAGTTGTATACTTTTTGTCAAGGTGGAAAGAAGAAGAGATCCTAGAAGAATGATCCCCAGAATCAGTAAGGTAAAAGTTAAAAGAATAGAAGTATTCCGGCAAAGCCTTTGCTTCTTCGAAAGAAAGGGATTTTTCGAAAGCATTTTCTCAAAAAAACGGCAAATCGGGCTTAAAAGATACGCAATGGAAAAGCCGAGAAGTAGGGGAGAAAAGACCTGAGATGCCCAAGGAAAAAGCGTTGCAAGACGGTTTCCCAGCTGCGGGAAATTATCCAGAAAGCGAATTCCCAGCTGATACAAAAGCGCAAGCAGCAAAAGGTAAAATACCCCTAAAGCATATTTTTTATTCCATAAATTCTTCCAATTCATTTTCCCTACCCTTACTCAAAAAGTCTTTATCTTGCTCTAAAGAACGGCTTGCCGTTCGCCTTGGGAACATGTCCTGCTCCCACAAAGAAAATCAAAGTTAAAATAGTCACGATATACGGAATCATGGAAAGGATATGCGGAGATACCACATTTCCGGTTCCAAGCAAGGAACGAAGCCCATTGCAAAGTCCGAAAATCAAACAGCCGAGGAACGTTCCCTGTGGAGTAAACTTTCCGAAAATAACCGCCGCAATGGCAATAAAGCCCTGTCCCACAATAACGGAAGGCCTGAACTGGGATACCGTTGCAAGCGTAACGAAGGCACCGCCAAGTCCGGACAAAAAACCGGAAAGAATAACCGCAATGTAGCGGACGCGATAGACATTGATTCCCAAGGTTTCACAGGCACGAGGATGCTCTCCGCAGGCACGAAGTCGCATGCCATAGCGTGTTTTAAAGAAAACAAACCAAAGCACCAGCACCAGCACAAAACTAAGATATGCCACCGAATAGGTGCTGACCACATTATAGAGGAAAGAGCCTGCGGGGAACTGTCCCACAAACATTTTCGGAAGTTTCGCCGCTGTATCCAGAGCCGGACTGTCCGAAGAATTTTCAAAAATAGCCTTACAGAGGAAAATCGCAAAGCCCGGACCTATAAAATTGATAGCTGTTCCGGCAATGGTCTGATCCGCATGAAAGCTGATGCAAACTACCGCATGGATCAATCCCAGTGCGGCTCCGGCAAGTCCTCCGGCAAAAAATCCGAGCCAA